>NZ_NFHK01000058.1:0-12927 GCF_002161315.1 Faecalibacterium sp. An77 | reverse complement strand
ATCTGATCGACGAGTACATCCACTTCTATAACCACGAGCGGCTCCAGACAAAGACTGGCCTGGCTCCGCTCTCGCTTCGCCAGGCCAGTCTTTGATTCGCTTGTTCTACCCCTTGCAGGACTCTTTTTTGTACTGTCCGCACAATATGGGGCGGTTCAGAGGATCAAGGAGGTATTGGCTTTTCATCCAGAAAGGCGACTTCCTGTACGCAGATCAATAGAAAGCGGGATTGTCTGCGGCAGGCGCAGACCGTTTATGGTTGACATTGCCGTTCTTTACCCGCTCAGATATACAAATCCTTCCTGCAGAAAACCGCAATACCAACGGGATACAGTGTAAGAGCGCCAACCAACAAAACCATCATTTGAAGCAGAGCATGGCTGTCATTTGCCACCAATCCGTTGGGATCAAACAGGGTAAAAACGGAGAGGTACTTTACATTTTCTGCGCCCTTGCCTACATTTGCGATCATTTTAAACAGGTACATCAGGGTAGGAATTCCCGCTCCAAAGAGCGCGCTGTACTTGCTTTCCGAAAAAATACAGGAGGCGCAGAAGCATATTCCGCCAATCAGGATATGAAGAAGCAGCAGACCGGCATTGAGCCTCAGCACTTCCGACAGAACAAGTTCGCCAGGAAACAGCATCTGTGTGGCAGCCATCTCCAACACGGTGGTGTAAACCATCAGGAGGGAAATTCCGCCGATCAATACCAGCATTTGCGTCATGGCAATGGTTCGGCGTTTTACAGGCGCTGCCACCAAATACACCATCGAATCCATATCAATGTATTTGGCAATCAATCCATTGGCGCGCAAAATACTGAACACCATGGGAAACAGCAAGAGAATAAACCCATAGAGGTAAGAAATCATAAAGCCCAGCAAATTTGTGGCCCCCGGAGTCATGCCCACCGCCGCCATGATTTCAGGCATTGCCTCGGCGAACCCATCCAGCATTTCCATTGTCGCCGGATCATAAAGCCCAATGATGCAGGACACATACATTGTGATGATCGCGCCAAAGATGACAAGCAGTTTTACGCTGGCCTTTATTTCTCTCCGGAACAACGCCCAGTTAATCATTTTTATTCCCTCCATAATAGTTCATAAAAATATCCTCCAGGCTTTGTTTCGCCGATACTGTGACGCAAAGGCCGTCCTGAGCGCCGTCAAAATCTTTTGCAAAGGCTTTGGCCGCCTGTTCGGTTGGCAGGCTGACCGTATAGGAGCGAAGATGCCGCTTTCTCAGCGCATCCACCGTATCCACCGCAACCAGCTCTCCACACCGTATCATGCCAATCCGGTCGCAGGTGCGCTCCACCTCCTCGAACATATGGCTCGACAAAAAGATGGTTTTTCCGCGCTGCTTTTCTTCTTTGACCAGCTCTATAAACCGGTTCTGCATCAAAGGGTCCAGCCCGCTGGTGGGTTCATCCAGGACAAGAACCTGCGGGTCGTGCATCAAGGCAGCCGTAATCGCAAGTTTTTGCTTTGTGCCTTTGCTCATTTTCTTGATTTTTGTTTTGGGGTTCAGTTCAAAGCGTTCCAGCAACTCACGCTGTCGGTTTGCTGCGCTCAGTCCACGATACTGCTCAATAAACCGCAGAAAATCCGTTCCGCTCATATCCTCGAAAAAGGATATTTCGCCCGGAACATAGCCGATATATTTTTGCACCTGATCTCTCTTGGCCCAGCAATCCAGTTCCCCGACCGCGCATCTTCCGGATTGCGGCCGGAGGAACCCCATCAGGTGACGAATAACCGTCGTTTTGCCCGCTCCATTTGGCCCGAGAAATCCAAAGGCTTCTCCTTGGCCAATGGAAAAAGACACATCAAAGACGCCTTTCTTTTCTCCAAAGTCGCGGGTTAAATTCTCTACACAAATTGCACTCATGTCCGAGCCTCCCTGTACAACGCCTCTTTGAGCAGCCCAAGGTATTTCTCCATTTCGGCCAGCAACTCTTCACCGGATTTCTGGGGATTGCTTTTCAAGCATCCACTGCTGATCCAGGTCACCATATTGATAACCTCTACAGGAGTGATGCCAGCCTTAAACTTTGACCAATCCACATTCTGAAACAAGACTCTGGAACTTTCAGACAGGGCCAGGTTCGACGATTTTTGCCGCATCTTTTCAGCTTCCTGTGCGTCGTCTTTCGTAACCGTCACAAGGAAATCGTACATGCCCGGGTACTGTCTCATCACCTCGAACTTTTTCTCGGTGGCTATGGCGATGCACTCAAAGAAATCCGAAGTGCCCGCCGGTATGTTTGCGCTGATCTTTGCGCAGGCAAAGTCAAAAAGGAACTCATACAAGTTTTCCTTTGTTCCAAAGTAATGGAACAGCGCCGCTTTGGAGACCCCCGCCTCAGCAGAAATCTCGCTCATTGCAGTCTTTTGAAATCCATCCTTCGCAAAACAGAGATATCCCGCATTGATGACGGACTGTTGTTTTTCAGGTGAAATCTTTCGGAAATTCTCATACTCCATAAAAAGGCCCTCTCATTAACCGCATCGGTCAACAACAGTGTAGTACAATGAACCGCTGCGGTCAACGTGTAAATTTCAAGCGCTTGCTGTGCACCGTGGTTTTATGCGCATTTGCAGCAGGACAGCCGGAAAACCCGGCCGCCCGCTTATTGCAATTAAATTTTCACATGGTGTTCAGCGGAGATTCAAGCAGCATCACCTTTTTATTGGCGGCATCCAGCAAGACCTCGCAGCCAATCGGCAGGGTGAGCATAGGGTGAGTGTGGCAGCAGTCGAAATCCGCCAGAATCGGGAAATCGTATTCGCCCAACACTTCCAGCAGAATCTCATAGGGTTTCCGATGGGTGCTATTATCATCGAATTTCTCATGTTTACCCAGCAGAATGCCACCAATTCGATCAAAAACCCCTGCGAGCTTCAACAACGAAAACGAACGCTCAATGGTACAGGCATCTTTTAGGGAATCCTCCAGCAAAAGTATATCCCCCTTTTTGATTTCAGGCATATAATCTGTACCGAAAAAGCCTTCCATGGTATTCAGATTTCCGCCAATCAACCTCCCTCTGCACACGCCGGGGTGCACGCAGATCCAATTGTTGGGACAGGGAGTTTTGCTTCGATTCTGGCTGCTCCAGTCTATAAATTCATCCGTCCAGACAGGTGGTTTTTCATACAGATAGGGTATCGGAGTCAAGCCCTTTACCATGCAGTCAAAGGACTGAAAGGTCCAGTCTACAAACGGCGGAAATTCTCCAAAGGATGCCGCTGCAGTCGGCCCATAAAAGGTGACCAATCCCGTTTTGGCATAGATTGCAAGCAGCAACGCTGTAACATCTGAATAACCGATAATGATTTTCGGATGTGTTTTCAAATATTCATAGTCAATATAAGGCAAAAGTGAATTTGTATTGTTTCCCCCAATAGCTGCCATCAAAATATCGACATTCGGGTCATGGAGCAGCGCATTAAACTCCTGTGCGCGCTCCTGAATGGACCCGGAGCGGTAAAAATCCTTTTTGCCATACGGTGATCCACAAACCACTTTATATCCCCTGGACTGCAAATATTGGACACCCCTCTCATAGCGGATCGGTGTCGTTGCAGAAATTGGAGACGATGGCGAAAACACTCCGATGGTCAAATCCCGGCCTGGTACATTTGCTTTCATACAATCTCCCTTCCTATCCATAGCCCCGGATTGCAGGATTTCCGGTTCAGCCAAATTTGGTTTTGATTATACGCGCTTTGGATGCCCTTGTCCAGAATACACTCTGAAATGAAAGCACCCGTTTTATTCGAAAACCAAGCTGCCAGCGACAGCATCCATCCCCTTTCGCTTGTATTGTCCGGGAGATTTTGGCGGAAGCCGGCAATCCACAGCAGCTAAGGCACCTCCGAAAGACGCATTTGAATGACAATGTTCCCTTTGACCGTGCCCTCCCCCCGGCAGGAAAGCCCTGCCTTTCATTTTCTTAGACCAGCTGCTGGTCCTTAACAATTCTCAAACAAAACTCCAAACTTTGCGCAACGTTTCCGCCTTATAATGATTTTGAAAAGACAGTACCGCCAGCAGGAAAAATCTGTTATTCTTATGATGAACAGAAAACCACTCCGGGGTGAAAGGAAGAAAAGCATGATTCATATTCTGATAGTGGACGACGACCCCAAACTGAACAAAACCGTCTGCGTTTATCTCAACGACTGCGGCTTTGAGGCCACCGGCGTCCTGAACGCCCAGGCCGCCTACGAGGCTTTGAACGACCGGCCCTACGACCTGATCGTCTCGGACATCATGATGCCGGGGGTGGACGGCTTTGCCTTCGCCCGGTCGGTGCGGCAGCTCAACAAGCACATTCCCATCCTCTTCATGTCGGCCAAGGACGATCTGCCCTCCAAGCAGAAGGGCTTTCAGCTGGGGATAGATGACTACATGGTGAAGCCGGTGGAACTGGCCGAGCTGGAAATACGGGTGCGGGCCCTGCTGCGGCGGGCCAACATCGAGGCGGAGCGCAAGCTGACGGTGGGCAATCTGGCGCTGGATGCCGACGGGATGACCGCCGAGATCGACGGGGAGGAAATCCCTGTCTCCAAGCGGGAATTCAATATCCTCTACAAACTCCTCTCCTACCCCAAAAAGACCTTCACCCGAGCCCAGCTGATGGACGAATTCTGGGACGCCGATACCGACGCCAGCCTGCGGGCGGTGGATGTCTATATCACCAAGCTGCGGGACAAGTTTTCATCCTGCGACGGCTTCGAGATCAAGACGGTGCGGGGTCTGGGCTACAAGGCGGTGCTGTTATGAACAAGCGTACCAAGGACGAAAGCCTCTTTCCCATGTGGCTGTTCTTTGTGTATCTGGGAGTTCTGCTGCTGATGTCGGGCATCCACAGCGGCCTGCTGCTGGGGGCCGAACAATGGGGCTGGGGCAGTCTGACGAGGACCCTGTCCCCCATCTTCTACTGGGCCGCCGTGGCCGGCGGGCTCACCGTCTTTACCCGGTATCGGATCCGGATCACCTACGAGGAACCCATGCTGCGGCTGGCCGACGCCACCCAGAGAGTGGCCAAGGGGGATTTTTCGGTGTATCTGGCCCCCATCCACACCCCCGACAAAACCGATTATCTGGACCAGATGTTTCTGGACTTCAACAAGATGGTGGAGGAATTGGGCAGCATCGAGACCCTGAAAACCGATTTCTTCTCGGATGTGTCCCATGAGTTCAAGTCGCCGCTGGCGGTGATTTCGGGCAGCGCCGATCTGCTGAAAAAGAGCCCTTCCCTCTCCTCCCGGGACCAGAAAGAGGTGGACAGCATCCAGGACGCCACCCGGCGGCTGGCCGACCTCATCCAAAACATGCTCAAGCTGAACAAGCTGGAAAAACAGACCATTCGTCCGGCGCCCTCGGTGTTCGATGTCTGCGCCCAGGTGTGCGGGTGTGCGGTCCAGTTTGAGGACCAGTGGGAGAAAAAGAATCTGGATTTTTAGGCGGATCTGGAGGACAGCGCCGCGGTCTATGCGGACCCGGGCCTCACCGAGCTGGTGTGGAACAATCTCCTGTCCAACGCCATCAAATTCACCCCCGAGGGCGGGACCATCACCCTCACCCAAAAGACCCTGGACAACTGGGTGGAAGTCTCGGTGCAGGACAGCGGCTGCGGCATGACAGCTGAAACCATCCGCCATATCTTCGACAAATTTTATCAGGGCGACACCAGCCACGCCACCCAGGGCAATGGCCTGGGTCTGGCGCTGGTGAAGCGGATTCTGGAGCTTTCGGGCGGGGAAATTGCGGTGGAAAGCCAGCCGGGAAAAGGCTCGGTCTTTACGGTCCGGCTGCCCCGGCCCGACGGGCAGGAGGCGCAGGGATGAACAGCGACAAGAACTACCGGGCCTATGAATATATGGAAACCTCCGTCCCGGACAGCAAAGCCTCCTTTTATCTGGACTGCTACCAGAGCTTTGGCTGGCAGCAGGACGAGAATTTCCCGCCCCAGGCGGCCAGGGGCAAAGTCCTGCTGAAACTCAAGCGGGACCGCCGCATCCTCAACAAAGCCGAGCTGACCCGGCTGCAGCGGCACTTTGAGGCCGATCTGGCGGAAATTGCCGCGCTGGAGCGCTCCAAAACCACCGCCGCCAATCTCTGCGCCCTGCTGACCGGCCTGCTGGGGACGGTGTTCATGGCCGGGGCCACCTTCGCGGTGGTGGCCGAGCCGCCCATCATCTGGCTCTGCGTGCTGCTGGCCATCCCCGGCTTTGGGGGGTGGATTGCACCTTTTTTCCTATACCGGGCCGCCCTGGACAAAAAAGCCCGGCAGGTACAGCCTTTCATTGAGGCCAAGCTGGACGAAATTTACGAAATCTGCGAAAAAGGCCATTCACTGCTGTAGGCAGGCGGATGCAGGACAGCCGGTTTTCCGGCTGTCCTTTTTTCATCCAAAGCAAACCTGTCCCAAACAAAACCGAAACCTTCTCCTGGTATCCTGTCCCCAGTGATTGCAGACAGGAGGCAGGAAGATGAAAGAAATCACCGTTTTATTGACCCGGTATTCCGACCGGATTTCCAGTTTCGTCTACCACGTTGCAGGCCATGGCTACACCCACGCTTCCCTGGGCCTGGGCGGAGAGGTTTATTACAGCTTCAACTACCGGGGTTTCTGCGAGGAGACCCTGGAAAAACACCGCCGCCGCGGCGTGGAACAGAGCCTGAGCTGCGTGCTGGCGGTGTCGGACCAGGCCTATCAGGATATCCAGGCTCGGATCGAGACCTTCCAGCAGCGGCGGGCCGAATACCGCTACACCCGGCTGGGGGTGGTCTGCTGCCTGCTGCGGATTCCCTTCCTCTGGCGCCGGCACTATTTCTGCTCTCAGTTTGTGGCGGAGGTTTTGAAGCAATCCGCCGCTTTCCCTCTGGCCAGACGGGCACAGCTCTATCTGCCCAACCACCTGTGCCGGGAACTGCTGTCCAGCAGCCAGCTGGTCCGCCTCCAGCGCAACCCGGTCTGAAAATTAATCTTTCTCAAACAATACTCCAACCAAACCGCCATGTTGTGCGAGTAAAATCTCTCTTGCAAACAGCGAAAACCCATCCAAACATCCAAAGGAGGACCAACGCGATGGCAGAATATCATCTGAAGCCCGGCAAGCTGGGCAAAAAAGTCATGGACGCCTACCAGAAAACCGAGCAAGCCTTTACCGAAAAGTTCCTGGAAGAAGACCCCGGCAGCCCCTCCGGCTACAGCCTGAAAACCGGTCCTGCGGCCCAGCAGGCTGTGAATGCCTACAGCAAGATCGAGAACGGCGTCGTAGGAGCCTACAAAAAAGTGGAGAACGCCTTTGTGGACGCGTTCCTCGAAAAAACCGACGACCCGTCCGGCCCCAAGGCCGGCTGACCCAACATCGGACAGGAGGAACCCAACATGAAAAAGAGCAATTTTATAGCCATGATCCTTGGCACCATCGGCACCGTGTTCTTTGCACTGGGCATGTGCATGGCTCTGATTGAGGACTGGGGGATGTTCCGCCAGGGGATTGTCTGCGGGGTCATCGGGATGGTGGTGCTGCTGGCGGCCCTGGTGATCTGGCGCCGGATGGAGGGCAAACAGCCGGTCCATCTGGACGGCAAAACCCTGGGCACCATCCTGGTGGCGGTCGTGGGCGCCCTGCTGCTGGGGGTCGGGATGTGCCTTTCCATGGTGTTCGAGCTGATGGTGCCCGGCATTGTGGTGGGCCTGATGGGGATTGTGGCCCTGCTGATGTTGATCCCGCTGACCAGGGGGCTGAAAGATTAAACCTTGTTTCGCGCTGAAAAAGCCAGTTATACAGTAAATTGAAAAGGAGAAACCAACCATGAACGCAAACGAGACCATGAAACTTCCCGCCAGCTGCACCCTCATGACCGAGGAAGAGATGATGTACACCGACGGCGGCACTGCCGCCGAGACCGCTGTTAAGGCTGTCATCGCGGTGGGCGGCGCCGCTGCCCTGCTGGTGGGCTGCATTGCGGCCCGGGGCATTCTGAGCATCTTCGGCGGAGTGGATTCCGCCATTGACAGCTCGGTGGACGCCGGCAAGAGCTTCATCGGCGGCGCACTGGATGCTGGCAAGAGCTTCCTCAATGCCCTGATGGGCCTGTAATGCCGGCCCGAAACGCTTCAGATATCTTCTCTTTCCATAATCATGTTCCGGCGCCCTGAGAGGGAGCGGAAAAGCAGGACGTTCCCACCGGGAGCACCCTGCTTTTTGCCGCCGCTGCTGCGATGGGCGCCAGCGCACAAAAGGCAGCCATCCCCCACAGGGGCCCAAAGAACATCTTGGACACGGTCAAATCGAATCAACGCCAAACGGCCCGCATCCTGCGCAATACAGGATACGGGCCGTTCTGGTTGTCTGGCTGTAGCGGCCTTTCCTGACGGGAAAGCCGCTTTTGATGTTTTGGCGCAGGCGGGGTTACGAGATGCTGCGCTTCACCTGCAGCAGCACCAGCACCATGCTGACGCCCAGCAGGATATGTCCCACACCGGCCATGCCGGAAATGGCTGCATCCATGCCGGAGGAAAGGCTGGTGCCCAGCACCTGGAACACGCCCCGGATCACCAGCATCACCACCGTCAGGTTCAGGCCCACATGATAGACGGCCAGCACCCGGCCGGTCTTGGGACCGGTGAAGGACAGGTTCTTCTCCAGCAGGACCAGCAGCAGGAAAAACACCATTCCCAGCATAAAGTAATGGGTGTGCACAAAGCCCAGACTGGTTCTGCCGGTGAAACCGACGATTTTGGTGAACTCCCGGTAGAACACGCCGCCCACCATGGCGAGAATCGCGTAGATCAAAGAGGCATTCATATAGCGTTTCATCATGATGTATTTCTCCTTATCATTCGGCGGGCGGGCGCAGGCCCGTCGCCGCCCTGGGTTTCTTCAATATGAACAATGTTCATTATACAGCAAACCGCTGCATCTGTCAAGCGCTCCCCTCCCTTTTGGCTGGGTTTCCTTTTGCGCGTCGCACCGTTCCTTCTGCTTTTGGAACACAGTCTGTCGCTACAAAAATCCCACCGGTATACGGTTGACAAACGCCGGGGCCGGCTTTACAATATCTCTAACCGATAGATTGGAGGATGACATGGAATATCTGCTTTTGGGGCTGCTGATCCTGTCCCCCATGACGGGGTACCAGCTGCAGCAGTTCATCAAGAACAATCTGGCCCTGATCTGTTCCCACAGCGCGGGCAGCGTCCAGACGGCCCTGGCCAAGCTGGAGAAAGAGGGCAAAATCACAGCCAACGAAACCGCCGAGGGCAAACGGCGGAAGAAACTCTTTGCCGTCACCGACGCCGGACGGGCGGCCTTTTCGGCATGGGCCGCCCAGCCCATGCAGGCGGACAGGGTGAAAAACATGGAGCTGTCCCGGCTGTTTTTCGCCGGGCTGACCCGGCCCGCAGAGCGGCTGGACGCCATCCGGGATTACATCCGCCAGATGGAACAGACCCGGGGGATTCTCTGCGGGATTCGGGCCCGGTTTCAGCAGATGAACCCCGGCGAACTGCCGCCGGGGATCGACTGGCCTCAGGTACTGCGGTTTCAGGGGTACACCATCGAGTACGGCATCGCGGCCGCCGGCTTTGAAATCAACTGGTACACCCAGCTGCTGCACGAGTTGGAGAAGCAGCCCTGACCGCCCTCTCCCCGGGAAACGTCCGCTGACGGTGGAGCGGGACTTTTCCCTCTGATACCCGAACTCTGCAAAACGATGGCCCAACCGGCCGGAAAGGAATTTCCCATGAATCTGTTATCCATTGCCATGTTGGTATTTATTGTGATGGAGTCGGCCAACGTGGCCATCCTGTATTTCTGGCCCGGCAGCCAGCTGGGCAACGGCGTGGGGGTGTTCAACGCCTTCCATCACAGAGAGAACGACGAACAAAAGCTGTTTGCCTCCTACCTGGTGAACTGGGTGGCCGGGGTGAAGCTGATCTTTATTTTTCTGCTGGGGGTCATCCTGATCCTCGGCGACGAAACGGTCCAACTGTGGGCGGTGGTGGCCATGATTTTGTCCATTGCCACCTACTTCTGGCGGCTGCACCCCATCATCCGGAAGCTGGACGCCATGGGCTGCATCACCCCCAAGGGCTATTCCAAGGCCCTGGACGGCATGATCGCCGGCTTTCTGCTTCTGTTCACGCTGGCCCTGGCGGCACATATTCTGACAAAGGGGATCTGACCATGCAAAAAACTTCGAACGCCCTTGCCCGGCTGAAGCGGGCCGCGGTCATTCTGCTGGTGGTTGCGGCGCTGTGCGCCGGTGGCTTTCTCTGGTATGTATCCGACTACTACCGTGCCGAGGATGTGGCGCTGGAAGTGGCCGTCCAGGGCGTCAACCTGTCCACCCAGGGCAATCTGACCATCCTGAGCCCCAGCCAGCCCAGCGACACCGCCCTTCTCTTCTATCCCGGCGCCAAGGTGGAGGCCGAAGCCTATCTGCCTCTTCTGGACCAGATCCGCCAGCAGCTGGGCGTCACCTGCATCCTGGTGGATATGCCTTTCCACATGGCCATTTTCGACGCCGGCGCGGCGGAGGACGTCATCCCGCAGTTTCCTGAAATCCAGCACTGGTACATCGCCGGCCACTCCATGGGCGGCGCTATGGCCTCCAAATACGCCGCCGAACACCCTGACCAGGTGGAGGGGCTGATTCTGCTGGGGGCCTACATCTACGGGGACTACCCGGAGGAAAACACCCTGACCGTCTACGGTTCCCTGAATCAGAGCGTGGAGGATCATCTGGACTACACCCGGAACATTGTGGAAATCGAGGGCGGCAACCACGCCCAGTTCGGCAACTACGGCCCCCAGAAGGGGGACCCGCCCGCCGCTATTTCCGCCCAGGAGCAGCAGGCCCAGACTGTGGACGCCATCGAGGCCTTTCTGGACCAGCAGGCCGGGGACGTGGAATAAACAAGACGCCGCGCCTTTGTCCGGGCGGCATCAAAACCAGCACGGCAGCCCGGGCGCTGCGGAACACGACCGATCAAAAACAAACAAGGAGGACTCAACCATGAAACTGGACACTTCCCGCCTGCAATGGACCCGGCAGCCGTCAAGCTGCGTCATTTCACCCGACCGCATCGAGATCGTCACCCGCCCCCACACCGATCTGTGGCAGCGGACCTATTACCACTTCCGCAACGACAACGCCCCGGTGCTCCAGATGTCCACCGAAGAAGCCTTCTTCTCCTTTGTGGTCAAGACGGAATTTGCCGAGAGCCACCACCGCTTTGACCAATGCGGCGTGGTCCTCTATCTGGACAGCGAAAACTGGCTCAAGAGCTCGGTGGAATACGAAAACGACCGGTTTCAGCATCTGGGCAGCGTGGTCACCAACCACGGCTATTCCGACTGGGCCACCACCGAAATCCCCGCCGGCGTGAAATCCATGTGGTACCGGCTGAGCCGCCGGGAGGACGATTTCTGCATCGAGTGTTCCGAGGACGGCGCCGTATTCCATCAGATGCGGGTCTGCCACCTGCACGAGGCCAAGGGAGAAATCCGGTTTGGAATCTACGCCTGCAGCCCGGAGGACTCCTCTTTCCGCGCCGTGTTCACCCACATGGAACTGACCGAGTGCAAGTGGCTGGCCCACGACGGCCAGGCCCCGGACAAGGAGGTCTGACCCAGTCCCCCGACACCTGCAAAACAGGGCATCTTCTCTTCGATATCCCGCCCGCCGCTCTGCGGCGGGTTTTCCTTTGCCCGCCCGCTCCCCGCCGTCTGAAATATTGTGAAATCACACAACATTTGCTATAATGAATACATCCCCCGGTGCAAAAAGGCAGAACCGTTCCAGGGGCCGGCACGCCGCCGCTACGGCGGACGTTCAGGGGTATTACACGGAAAAGAGGGACCAAAATCGTGTTGCTGGTGCAGTTGAAAGAGATGAAAAACTTCACAAACCACGAAAAGGACATTGCAAACTATATTCTGGCCCACATGGAGCAAATTCCCGACATGTCGGCCGGCGAGCTTGCCAAATCCACCCTGACCAGCAAGGCCACCGTGGTCCGCCTGAGCCAGAAGCTGGGGCTTTCCGGGTACCATGAGTTCAAGCTGAAGCTGATCGCCGAGGTCAACCAGAACGAGCGGATCGGGCAGATTTTGGCCAACGAGCCCATCACCCCCCACAGCTCCTATACCGACATCATCCACACCCTGCCGGGGCTCTACGACAAGGCCATCACCAACACCCGCCTTACCCTCAACAAAAGCGATATGCTGCGCATTGACCGCCTGCTGCGGGAGGCGGAGTGCATCGACATTTACGCCACCGGCATCAGCTACACCCTGGCCCAGGCGGCCGCCTTCAAATTCGCCACCCTGGGGGTGGAGAGCTCCTCCTATGAGAGCATCAACGGCCACTATCTGGCCGCACGCAAACACAAAAAGACCGTCGCCTTTGTCATCAGCTTCACGGGGGCCAACCGCTCGGTGGAAACCATGGCCAAATACCTGCGCACCGCCACCCACAACCATGTGGTGGGCATCCTGGGCCCCCACAATCAGGTGACCCGGTCCTGGTGCCACGAGGTGGTGGAAATCCCCAACCGGGACTCGGTCCTCAGCCTGGACGTCATCACCTCCTTCGCCGCCTGCAACTACGTCTTCGACGTCTTTTTCTCCCTGCTCCTCTCCCACTGCCAGGAACAGCACGTCCAGTCCTCGCTGGAAATGATCCGGCACCGGGATCTTCTGCTGAACGAAAATTTTGACGTCTGAATCCCCTCCATTGAACCAATTTGAACCGATGTTTCAAGAACATCGGGTGAATTATACTATCAAGTGCAACACTTAAGGGAAATAAAAAGAAGTTCATACAGAACCCTGGTAGAATAGAGTTACTACACCACCAAACCACCGGAGGGAACTGTATGAACTACCAT
>NZ_NFHK01000057.1:0-13629 GCF_002161315.1 Faecalibacterium sp. An77 | reverse complement strand
TCTCGTGTTCCTGAATGTGCCTGTATTTTCTTGGCATAGCAAAGACCTCCTATGGTAGTTTTATTCTACCACAGGAGGCCTTCTTTTTTCACTGTCTACTTTTACTGGGGCGGTTCACCAGAGCCGGCCTCTAAATTTTTTCTGTGCGGAATACAGAAATACGCGCCCCAGCCGCCCTCCCGCCCCAAACGCGCCCTCTCGGGCGGGTTCATGGGCAGGCGGGGCGGTTTTTGAAAAAAACGAAGCAAAAGAAATAAAACGACAATACGATTTATTTTTTGCTGATGTGGGCGAGAGGGCGCGTGGGGCGGGAAATTTTCACTTCCCGCCCCAATTTTATTCGAGGGCGCAATCAGGGCGGACATACACGCCCCGATAGCCCCGGTAGCCGCCCTCGATGTGCTTGGAAAAGCGGATACCATACCGGTCCGCGTTCTTGAAAAGATACTGACTGAACTTCTTTTGTGTCGTCGGCTTTTCCAGGTTGTCGGCGCACCACTTGTTGTAGGCACGGAACAGGTAGGTAGACCTGGCCGACTTCTCCGGGTCAAAGCGGACATACGAACTAGCCTGCATGAACTGGTCGAGGTGGCAGCCGTCCTCCATAGCGGCGGCAAGGTTCTGTTTGGCACGTTCGCTGAGGGTGAAGCGGTACTGATTCGCCAGCAACCGTTTCAGCCCCTCCAGCGCCCAGAGCAGGATGCCGGACAGTTCCTCTAACAGCTTGTCGATCAGGTAAGGGTCATCGGCCCGGCCTTCCGGCTTGTCCTTGACCGAGATCAAAATCTGCCGCCGCCAGAAACCATCGCTGGTGTCGTGGGCTGCCACCAGATTGCCATTGCCGAAACAGAGCAGCCGGGCATAGAGCAAGCCCTGGGTGGCCTGTTTGCCCTTGCGTTCCACGCAGATGCGGTCCTCGGCCGTGACGATGGACTTGATGTTCCGTGTCTCGGGGAGGGCGGTCATGTTCAGGTCGTCATCGATCATCACCAGCTTGTGTTCCAGATTGGCGCTGGCGAAGCGGTTGGTTTCCAGCCGAAGGACGGCCTCCATGTGGGCGGCAGGCCCGAGCAGTTTCTTCAAAAGCAGCCCAATTCGGGACTTGCCCTCGCCGCCCTTGCCGGTCAAGATCAGCATCTTCTGCGCCTTGGTAGAAGGGATGAGAAGGTAGCCGATATATTCCTGCAAAGTCAAAATATCCTCGGAAATCAGCAGCTCGTCCAGAAATTTCAGCCATTGCACGGGAGGTGTGGCATCCGCCTGGTATTCGACCGGGAGCCGGTTCAGGCAGAGTTCCTTGTCCGAAACAAAACCACGCTCGCCCAAATAATAGGTGCCGTTTTTGAGGTGGATACGGTCGAGCTGCGGCTTCCACTCCTCGCGGTATGCCTCGATCTTGAGGGCCTCCACCAAACGCTTGACCTTTTTGGCAACATCATTGCGGGCGTGATAGCGTATCTCCTGGTGAATCTCGTAGATGAGCTTATCCTCGTCCACTTCGCCATCCAGGTCAAATAAGGTCTGTTTCAGGCACATCAGGGGATGCTTTTCGAGAAAGTATTCGCAGAAGGCGGCCTCCAAAATTTTGCCTTTGTCATCCACCCAGGATGGACCTTCGTCTTCCTCCTCATCCTGCTCATAGATTTCATCGCGGACATCCTCATTTGTCCAGCTCATGCAACCCTCCTCTCGTCATCTCGCGGCGGCCCTCTGCACGATGCAGGGCCTCCAGATTTTGCTGTGCGGTGGCAAGGTCCAGCCAGGCTTTGTGCGCTTCGCGGTACTTTTGGTAGAACTGCGCCTTTTCGGAAATCAATTCCTCGCGCTCGGCTTTCAGCTGTTTCAGGTTGGGCAGTTTGGTGATTTTTTGAGCCTTGAAATAGGCGGCTGCCGCCTGATAAGCTGTCAGCTCGGCGCGGTGTGTTTCCTGATACTCGGCGAGATTCTCGGCGTGCTTAGACTGCTGGGCGATCTTTCGGTTTTGGAGGTAGGCCGAAACGTGGCGGCTGAGTTCCCGGTTTTCGTCGATGCGATTTTCCAAGTCTTTGACCACCGCAAGCGATTCGGAAGATTCCGTCTTGAACCGGCTGATTTGATTCGCCAATTCCGCTTCGGTGTGCACTCCATATTCGGACAAAAGCGCCACCGACTTTGACAGTTGCTTGAGGTTGAACACCTTGGCCCAGCGCTCGTAACCTGCGCCCTTGCCCGAGGCCAGCTTGGCCTGAATGTCAATCAGGCGGCTGACCTTATCGGGAGTCGGGTCAGTGCGGTGGAGAGCGGCGGTTTTCTGGTGCTCGGCATTTTCGGCGAGGATGGCAAGCACCCGTTCTTTGGAAAAATCGTCGCCCAGCTTGCGGGAGGTGATAGGTTTTATCCGATCAGCGGTGCGGTAACTAAACCGGCCGCGGCTCTCAGTGAGAGCAATGCCATGCTCCTGCAAGAGCTGAGCGGAGAAGTCCTCCAAACTGGTCGCCTTTCGCAGAACGGAACGGATGTTTTTGCGCAGGACGGCTTTCTCGGTCTCGTATTTGGTTTGCCGGATGGGCAGGCCGGAAGCAGCGTCCTTGGCGTTGGCGTAGTCGAGGCGGCGTTGGCCGCGACGCTGCGCCCAATACTCCCGTTCGGTGATGCGGTCGCCGGAACCTTTCAGCAGGTCGATTTGATAGAGACCAGCGCTTTGGCAAAGCTCCATGACTTCGGCACGGAGATGCCGCAGCATGGCCGACGTACAGCGGTGTTTGCAGCCCTCCTGCCAGTCGCAGGGTTTTTCCATATGGGGCCGGCGTTCGACTTCACGAATTCGTAGGCTGCTAATGACAATGTGAACGTGGATATTTCCAGCTCCATTGTGGCCGTCCGGGTGGGCGCAGACAATGGCCGGATGACCAGGAAAGTTTTCCTTGCAGAATTGCAGGCCCAGGGTTTGCGCCTTTTCCAGGGTCAGGCCGTTGTCGGTCGCATCCCGCGGGTCAAAGCTGATGATATAATGGTGGGTCTTTACATCACCAGCTTGTGCGTTCTTGCCATACTTCCGGTTCGCCAACAGGCAGGCCATGGCGAAGGTGTTCTCTCCACATTCCAACGTATCCAGCAGATAATTTTCGCGGAGTTTGGGCTGGCCGTGCTCGTCCCAACTGGGCAGGCCGGTGTACTCGTTGTGCTGGAAGGTGAGGTAGCGTTCCGCCGCCGAGAGGTCAGAGTTCTTCGAGCTTGTATGCTTGATGGTTGCCATACAGTTCTCCCATCTTTTTCTCGGCGTCCAGCCGAAAGAGTGTGAGGGCAGACAGTTCGGCCAGGAGCTGCGCCCGAATCTGCTCTGAATCTTTACCGCCGCTGTTGAAGTGGCGGGCAAGCTGATTCAAATTGCTGCCGATCTTGCCGCATTGTCCCAGCAGGTCAGAGAGAATGTTCAGTGCATCCTCTCCGCCGCCGGTGACAACAAGGGTTTGCTTGATGGGCTGACTGAGCAGGGAACGGCGAATGAGGGTGGACATATTGACGCGGAGAAGTTTGCAGAGGAGTTCCAGTTCCAGCTTCTCCTGTTCTGTGACCCGGAACTTGATGAGCTTGGTTTTCCTCGGTGTGCCGCTGTGCTGGGGGGTGTGGCTGGTCGAACGAGTGTTGGTATTAGTCATTGTACCTCCTTGCTGTTTGACTAGCTCCTCTTTGGAGCTATGTATGGCGGCACAGCCGAAGATTGCGCAGAGCGCGAAATATGAGCAGGGTTTGGGGAAGGCACTCCCCAACAAGTACGACCGGAGCGTGGGACGCAATTTCAATTTGTGAAATTGTGGCCACGGGTCGATACTTGCTTTCCGCTTTTTCCGTAAGTTTTGAAAATCCAAATGAAAAAACAAAATCGGGTTTGAAAGCCGGGAGTGCAAATGTGAATCGAGCTGTCTCCTGCTTGTGTGGTCGCCGTTCTCCCCGGATCAAGTTCCTGCCCCTGTTTTGCAGCGGCGTTGTCAGGGTTGTCTGTATTTGAGTAAGGGTGTCACCGTTTGTTACACCCACTTCAGCGCAGGTCCTGCGGTATCCAATCCGGACGGCTGATGAAGTTGTCAAGGTGCGTATAAAGAATTGCGAGCCAGTGATCGTCAAGCGGCTGCAAGTCTTTCAGAGAAATAAAAATCCGCCTCGCAGGGGCCAAAGGATTTTGTCGTAGGTGAACGGCGGCAAAATGGTTCGGTGTGGCTGCGGGACGGCTGTTTAGCGTACTAAAGCAGCTGGTGTGGGATAGAGGATACCATGAACAAAGCGGGGCGTCAAGTGAGAACTTGAAATTCTGGGCGAGATAACAATGATTGACGTTACTTTTTGTCGGGGAAGTACAAAAACTTATCCCCAAAATGTAAGCCCTGGGCAGCCTTGTTGCAGGCGGCCCGGGGCTTTGGCGTGTGGGGAGATGAAGAAGAAAGAAGAAGGTTTAACCTTTGTCTGCGCCGGAGGTGATTCCTGCAACGTAGAACTTCTGCATGATGATGAACAGCACCGAGATGGGGATGGAGACCAGCACGCTGCCTGCACAGAACAAGGCAAAGTAATCGTTGACCAGCGTGCGCGAGAGCATGTTGTACAGGCCAATCGAGACGGTCCAGTCGGCGCTGATGCCCGAGTTCAGGATCATCTTGGCCATCACGAAGTCGGTCCAGGGGGTCATGAAGGAGTTGATGACGGTGTAGACCAGGATGGGCTTGGACATGGGCAGGACGACATGGAAGAAGGTCTGCGCTTCCGATGCGCCGTCCAGCTTGGCGGCCTCCCGCAGGGAGACCGGTACAGTGTCAAAGAAGCCCTTGCAGATTAGGTACCCAAGGCCGGACGAGCCGGCATAGACCATGATCAGGCCGGCGTAGGAGTTGGTCAGGTTGAGGTAGCGCAGGACGAAATAAACTGCGATCATGGCCAGCACGCCGGGGAACAGGTTGACCGTCACCGACAGGTTTTGCAGCAGGCGGCGGCTCTTGAACTTGCAGCAGCTCATGGCGTAGGCTACCATCACCACAAAGGCGGTGGAGATCACGCAGTTGAAACAGGCCACCACAAAGGTGTTCATGAACCACCGGGGGAACTGCGCCACCGAGTCAGAGTGGAACAGGATGTCGATGTAGTTCTGGAAGGTGTAGTGATCGGGGAAGAAGGTGCGGAAATTGATGCCCGCGTAGGTGGACAGGCTGGTGACCAGCAGCCAGAGGATAGGCACCAGCCACACCACCGAAAGGCCGATCAGCACCAGATGGCGGACCGCGCCGTCCACGCCGCGCCGGATGCGTCCCATCCGCAGCTGCTTTTGGGTATCCATTGTACTTGCCTGCGTCATGAGAAAGCCGCCTCCTTCTTATTGATGAACCGGAAGCACACCACCGTGAACACCGCGCAGACAATGAACACCATGATGCCGATGACCGCAGCCATCTTGTAGTTGTACTGCTCCTGCGTCAGACGGAACAGCCAGGTGACCAGCAGATCGACCTCTTTGGCGCTGGACGAGGCCATCGCCTGGTCGGTGGTGACGTAGACGTCCTGGGTCAGCAGGTAGATGACGTTGAAGTTGTTGACGTTCTTGACAAAGTCGGTGACGAGGGCCGGCCCCTGCACGCTGAGCAGGTAGGGCATCTTGATGTGGATGAACTGCTGCCAGGGGCTTGCGCCGTCGATGCGGGCGGCCTCCAGCATATCGCTGGGGATGTTCATCAAAACGCCGGTGGCAATCAGCATCTGGTACGGCACGCCCACCCAGATATTGATGAGGATGATCATCACTTTGGCCCAGGAAGCCTCGGTCAGGAAGGGGATGTGGTCCATGCCGGGGCTGAGGATGCCGATGGTGTGCAAAAAGTCGGTCACCCCGATGTTGGACATCATGGTGTTGAAGATGCCGTTGTCGCTGAAGAAGTTGCGCACCAGCAGCAGCGTGACGAACTGCGGCACCGCGATGGTGACCATGAACAGCGTCCGCCACAGCTTGGGGAACTTGGTCTTTTTGTCATTGATGAGCATCGCCAGAAAGACGCCGCCGAAAAAGGTGGTGAAGGTGGCGAAGAAGGCCCATACCAGAGTCCAGACCAGGATCTTGCCGAAAGCGTAGCCGAAGGTCAGCGAAAGAGACTGCCCGCCTCCGAACAGGGTGAAGAAATTGGTCAGTCCCACCCAGGTGAACAGGGCGTTGGGCGGCATATGCTGCTGGTCGTAATTGGTGAAGGCCACTGCGATCAGGATGAACAGAGGCACGATGGTGAACACCACCACGCCCAGCACCGGCAGGGTCAGCAGGGTGACATAGAACTTTTCGTTCAGGAACATATGGATGTCCTGTACGAAGTTATTGGTCTTTTTGCCTGCGGCGCGGATCTGCTGCAGGTGGAAATTGGACATCACCACCCCCATCGCCGCAGCCAGCATGGCCGCGATGACCACCATGGCGATGACGCTGAGCAGCAGGATGGCGAAGGAGTTGTCGTAATCGTTGACCTCGTTTTTGAGGGTGATGGGGTTAAAGACCATCTCCATCTGGACGGTGCCCAGGGTGCCGAACTTGGCCAGGTTGGGCACGCCCGCCACTGCCAGGTAATAAAGCCCCAATCCCTGCACCAGGGTGACCAGCAGCGCTTTGATGAGCTGGCCGTGGCCGATGTAGCCCAGGCCCCAGATCACAAAGGACAGCTTGGTGAAGATGTCGCCGTGCGCAAAGGCATGGCCGAACCGCTGGAGGAAGTTTGGCTCCTTGCCGCCTGCACGCAGCGGCGGCTGAATGAGCACGGTTTGTGCCACAAAGATCGCTCCTCTCTGCAAGGTTTCGTCTCCCCGCGCCCCCAGGCCGGACGCTGCCGGGTTTGTCTTTTGCCGCGTATGGGCAGCGCCGGCGGGGCACAAGGAAGGAGACGGGAGTTAGCGGGTGAAATTACTGGGCCACCGGCGCGGTGATGCCTGCCACGGCGTCGTCCACCAGCTGCTGGGTGGTCTTGCCCTGGGTATTGCCGGAGGCCAGGATCTGGCCCAGGCTGGCGGCGGGATCCCAGTAGTTGGCTCCCACGCGCTGCAGGTCGGAGAAGTCGCTCTGCATAGCCAGGGCGGCGATGGCCGGGGCGGACTGCACCTCCTCCGAGGCGTTGACGTTGATGTTGGAGGGGCCGAGGTTGCGGTCGTTGAAGCGCTTGAGCTGGTTGTCCTCGTTGGTGATGAAGTCGGCCAGCATCATGGCCACGCCCACGTTGGCGCTGTGGGGGTTGACGCCCACCAGCTTGTAGCCCGAGAAGGAACCCATCTGCACCTGCTCGCCGTCCATCGTGAAGGTGGGCAGCTTGGTGGCCTGGTAGTTGTCGCCCCAGGCCTCCTCGGCGGTGATGGCGTTCCAGGTGCCGCTGATGGCGGCGCAGACCGAGCCGTCCGCGATGCCCGAGACGATGTCGGCGTCGGGCGCGTTGCGGAAAGCGCTGTTCGAGGCGATGTCCAGAACCGCCTGTGCGACGGCAGCACCCGGCTCCTCATTCCAGTTGCAGACGGTGTTGACACCGTCGTCGGCCAGGGTAGCGGTCAGGCCCGCCCCTGCGAAGAAGCTGTAAATGTACCAGCCGTCGTTCAGGGTCATATTAAAGGTGCGGCCGGCGGCTGCCGCGGCGGCCAGGATGCCGTCCACGCTCTGGGCGTCCTCGGCGGTGATGACGCTGCCGTCATAGTAGAGGAAGTAGCCGTTGTCGGCGGTCATGGGGTAGGCGTACAGCTTGCCGTCCATGCTGGCAGCCTCGACCGAACCCTCCAGGTTGCGGCTCTTGATCTCGTCGGGGTTGAGCAGCACCTCCTGCAGAGCGCCGGCGGCCACCAGCTCGTTCAGCTGGTCGTCCGCAAAGGCGAACACGTCGGCCGCGGCAGTGGGGTCCACCAGGATGTTGTCCTTGGCGTCGGACTCGGAGCAGGCGCCGATGTTGATGGTGATGTTGCCCTTGTCGGCATTGGCCTCGATGAAGGCATCGGCCATCTCGCGCAGCATACCCTGATCTTCCTCAGCGCCCCACATGGTCAGCTCGACATCGCCCCAGCTCTCAGCGGCGGAGGCGGCTTCGCCCGCAGCAGAGGAAGCGGGGGCCGCGCTGCTGGAAGCAGTGCTGGACGAGCCGCCGCAGGCAGTCAGCGCGCCGGCCGCAGCCGCAGCGCCCATTGCCGCGAGGAATTGACGGCGGGAAATCAGCTTTTTCATAGTGCATCTTCTCCTTCTTGTGTCTGGATGAAAAGTCCGTTCCTGAGAAACTGCGGTTGCGCGCGTTTGCGCAATTTCCCGGTTTCTCTTGCGCAACTATAGGATACCTCAAATCCTCTTGAGTGTCAATGTACAGATTTGCCTATAATAGTAATAAAAATATGGTCATTCTGACTTATAACGGGCCGCTTTTTTGGGTTTGACTGCGCAATTTATGCGCAACAATTTCGAACCGCCGGTCCATTCCGCACCCGGGGCAGAAAAAGAGCCGCCTGCGTGCGGCAGACGGCTCTCAAAAGCAGGTCAAAGGGTTTAGCGCCGGGGCAGGCTCTTGGTCGAGTCCCGCAGGACGACCTGATGCCCCATCACCAGGGGACGGGCGGCGGCTTTGCCGGCCATCAGGTCCAGCAGCATCCGGCAGGCAGCCCCGCCCAGGGCCACCGCATCGAAGTGGACCGCCGAAATGGCGGGGTTGAGGCCGGCGGTCAGCTCGCTGTCGTAGAGGCTGGCCAGACGTATGTAGTCCGGCACCCGGATGCGCCGGGCCTGCAGCTCCAGCGACACGTCGAAAGCCAGCCGGTCGTCCCCGCAGAGGATGCAGTCGGGGCGTCGTTCCAGCACTGCGTCCAGCGCGTCGATCCGCTGGGCGTCGCTCTCGATGCCGGTGCGGACGAGGGCCGGGTCGGGCTGGATGCCCAGCTCGGCCAGGGCGTCAAAGTACCCTTTGGCGCGGTCCTGGTTGACGTAGTAGCTGGGGCTGCCGGTGAGCAGAGCGATCCGCCGCAGGCCAAGCTGAAGCAGCAGCCGGGTCATTTCCTGACTGGCGGCGGCCTGGTCGTTGTCTACTTGGGGGATGGCGGGGTCCTCGGTCCGTCCGATGGCGACAAAGGGCATCTTGTGGCGGCGCAGAAGTTCGACACAGGGATCGTTCTGGATGGTGCGGGAGAGGATCACCCCGTCCATTTTGTGGCAGTCGAGCTGGCGCTCCAGTTGGCTGGTGTCGGCCCCGGAGACATAGCAGAGCAGCAGGTCGTACCCCCGCTGGGCTGCCGCCGTGCAGATGCCTCCCATGCACTTGCGCAGAAAGGGCAGGTCCAGGTGGACGAAGTCGCTGGGGATGACCATGGTCAGGTTGTGGGTCTCGCGGGCCGCGGGCTGGGCGCGCACCGCCGGTTCAGCCCCGGCCTGGGCGATGTAGTCCCGCACCCGGCCGCGGGTAGCCTCGCTGATGCGGCCCTTGCCCGAGAGGGCACGGGAAACGGTGGTCTTGGACACCCCCAGGGCTTTTGCGACCTCGTCGATGGAGATCTTCTTGGTCGGTTGGTTTTCTGCCGGCATGACGTGCCCTCCCTCGTGTGCGCAATCGGTTGCGCTTTTCTTCAGCATACCAGCCAAGACGGCGCTTTGTCAAGGGGCTGTGCGCAATTTCCCCTCACAGTACCCGTGCCATGCCATCGGCTTTGTAGACGGCGGTGCCGTAGCCGGGCAGCTCGTCGCCGCCCGGCAGCAGAGCGGGGATGGTATTGCAGTTCTGCAAAAAGAGCAGTTCCCCACGGCGGACGGCCAGCACACCCTCGGGCAGGGCGGCCGGCCGGCAGCTGACAAGCCCCGCTTTGTCGGCGACCGCCTGATAGAAAGCGTCGTAGAAAGCCGGCTCGAAACGGCTGGCCAGGTAGTAGGCCCGGCCCCCGCCATAGCGGTGACGGGCTACCGCCGGCGCGCCGGCAAAGTAGTCCTCGCCGTAGAGGACGAGAGGCTCGGCGGGGTCGGCCTCGTCGAGGGCGGCCACCTCGCAGAGGGTGGAGGCGTGGGTGACTTCCTGCAGGCGGTCGGAGGCCAGGACGCAGCGGCGGGTCTCGCCGTCGTACATCCCGTCGATCTCGGCGCGGCGCAGGCCCAGCAGCTTGGTCAGGCCGTAGGGGGTATCGCCCAGGCGGCAGAGGTCGCTCTCGTCCACCACGCCGCTCCAATAGGTGACCACCACCGTGCCGCCTTTTTGGGCAAAGTCGCAGACGGCGCGGGCAAAGCTCTCCCGCAGCAGATAGGCCATCGGCAGGACCACCAGCCCGTAGCCTTCGATGCTGCACGTCTGATCGACAAAATCCACCGCGATGCCCGCTCGGGAAAGGGCGTTGTAGTGGAGGGCCAGCTCCTTCCAATAGCCCATGCCGGCGTTGCGGGGACCCGACGACCCCTCGATGGCCCACATGTTGTCCCAGTCGTGGAGGATGGCGGCCTGCCGGGGCCGGGCGGTTCCGGCGGCTGCGGCCAGTTCTTCCAGCGCCGCGCCGATGCCGGCCGCCTCCCGGAAGCTGCGGCTGTCGCTGCGGCCGTCATGACCGATCACCGCGCCGTGGAATTTTTCCTCTGCGCCGCGGCTGGCCCGCCACTGGAAATAACAGACGCTGTCCGCCCCGTGCGCCACCGTCTGCAAAGCCGCCAGCATCGAGATGCCCGGCTTTTTCTGTTTGCTAATGGGCTGCCAGTTGGCGCAGGTAGGGGTAGACTCCATCAAAAGGAAGGGTTTGCCCTTGAGGGAGTAGAACAGATCGTGCATCATGGCGGTGTCAAGGGCGGTCTGCTCCACCGTCTCGGTGGATTTGTGCCAGGTGGGGTAGCAGTCCCAGCTGACGACGTCCACTTCCTTCGCCATCTGGAAATAATCGATGTCGTGGAAGCGATACATCATGTTGGTGGTGAACCTGGCGTTGGGCGTAAGCTGGCGCACACAGTCCTGCTCGAACTTGAAAAAGTCGATGTGCCGGCTGCTGACGAAACGCTTCCAGTCGAGAGTAAGACCCTGGACGGCATTCTCGCCCTGGGGGGCGGGGCTTTCGATCTGGTCCCAGTCGGTGTAGTCGTGGCTCCAGAAGCGGGCGTTCCAGGCTTTATTCAGGGCGTCCAAGGTGCCGTAACGGCGCTGCAGCCAGCGGCGGAACTCAGCCTGACAGAGCGGGCAATGGCATTCGCCCCCCATCTCGTTGGAGATGTGCCAGAGGATGACGGCGGAGTCGTGCCCGAAGCGCTCGGCCAGTTTCTGGTCGATGGCGCGCACCTTCTCTCTGTAGACGGGAGAGGTATAGCAGTAGTTCTGCCGGCGGTTGTACAGCTCCCGCACGCGGTCGGCACGCACCCGGCGCACCTCGGGGTACTTGTAGGCCATCCAGGCTGGCCGGGCCGCGCTGGGGGTGGCCAGGATGGTCGAGATACCACGCTGGTACAGATTATGGATGATGTCGGCCAGCCAGTCGAGGTGATAGACCCCCTCTTCCGGCTCGAGCAGCGACCAGGAGAACATCCCCAGCGACACCACGTTCACGTGGGCCTTTTGCATCAGGTCAAGGTCCTCTGCCAGGATGTCGGGGCGGTCCAGCCATTGTTCAGGGTTATAGTCTCCGCCATAAAGGAGCTTTGTTGTCTGCATCGTTGTTGCCTCCGCGTTGCTCTGTATTAGATTGGTTGCGCATTTTGCGCCATTTGCGCAACTTATTTGCCCCAGTATAACAGCTCTGCGCCGGGAAAGCAAGATTGCAGAGTGCCGAACTTTGCATGGTAGTTTTGTGTACTTTTGCAGTGGTGCTCAAAAAGAACACCACCAAGCGGCGCTCAAAAGCCTTGCAATATTGCGTGAAACATGTTATATCTTATACGAAAATGTGCTGCGTCATCGACATACAGAGAATGAAAGGAGGCCCCGCCATGACCGCCGTTATCTACGCCCGCTATTCCAGTGACAACCAGCGCGAGGAATCCATCGAAGGCCAGATTCGCGAGTGCACCGCATATGCCGAGAAGAACGGTATCACGGTGGTCAAGCACTACATCGACCGGGCCATCTCGGCCAAAACGGACAATCGGCCCCAGTTTCAGCAGATGATCAAGGACAGCGAGCGAAAACTGTTCGACATCGTTTTGGTCTGGAAACTGGACCGGTTCGCCCGCAACCGCTATGACAGCGCCCGCTATAAGACGCAGCTCAAAAAGAATGGCGTCAAGCTGATGTCCGCCACCGAAATCATCTCGGACGGACCGGAGGGCATCATCTTGGAATCGGTGCTGGAGGGCTATGCCGAGTACTATTCCGCTGACCTGTCCGAAAAGGTAGTGCGGGGAATGACGGAGAACGCACTCAAGGGGAAGTACAATGGTGGGGCCGTCCCAATCGGTTACGTCATTGATGCAAAGCAGCGGTTCCAGCCTGATTTCCTTACGGCACCCTTTGTTGCGGAAGCCTTCAAGAGGTACAATGAGGGCGCGACTATGACGGAGATTCGGGACTGGCTCAACAAGCACCATGTTAAAAATCCGCGTGGCGGCTCCATGACCTATAACACTGTCCAGCATATGCTGAACAACCGCCGGTACATCGGAGAGCTGAAATACCGTGACATTCTGATTGCGGACGCCATCCCACCGCTTGTTTCAGCCGACCTGTTCCAGGAGGTGCAGGAGAAAATGGCCAAAAACAAAAAGGCTCCCGCCCGGCGTAAGGCAGAGGACGACTATCTGTTGACGACGAAACTGTTCTGTGGCCACTGCGGTGCTCTGATGTTCGGTGAGAGCGGCACCAGCCGCACTGGCGACGTGCACCGCTACTACAAGTGCGCGGCCGCCAAGAAGCGGAAATCCTGCAGCAAAAAGACAGTTCGCAAACAGTGGCTGGAGGACCTGGTGGTCAACGAGACCATGAAGCTGATCCAGGACGATGCGGTCATCAATTCTCTTGTGGCGGCTGTCATGGAGCTGCAAAACAAAGAGAGCACCAGCTTGCCCCTCTACGAGAAGCAGCTTCGGGAGACCGAGACCGGCATCCAGAATATGCTCAACGCCATCCAGGCCGGCATCCTGACCAGTTCCACCAAAGAACGGCTGGAATCACTCGAAGCCCAAAAGAAAGACTTGGAAGCAAAGATTGCCGAAGAAAAATTGGCCAAGCCCGCGATGAAGGAGGAATTTGTCCGCTTCTGGCTGCTGCATTTCCGCAAGTTAGACCTGTCCCAAAAGGAACAGCGGCAGGCGCTGATCGACACCTTCATCAATGCTATTTACCTCTATGACGATAAAGTGCTGATTACCTTCAACTACAAAGAAGGGACGGAGACCATTTCTTTCGGCGAGGCCACTGAGGCTGCGGCAAAGGAAAAAAGTTCGGATATGGATTGCCTTGGTGCACCAAGGCGATCTCAGAAATGAGATCGCCTTTTGTTTTGTCTGTGGGTATTGCCGCCGCACAAAAAGATAAAAACCGCCGGACACAGGGGCAGGTGAAGTGACCCCAAAAAGTTAGACAATATTTGAAAGCAAAAATTGTTCAAGCAGCCGAAAGGGCTTGTTGTCTGTGAATAGCAGGCGGCAAGCCCTTTAGTTTTGTCTTAATTCTGCGGTTGTTGTAATACTCAAGATAATTCACAAGTTCCTGCTTGAAGTGTTCC
>NZ_NFHK01000056.1:0-14848 GCF_002161315.1 Faecalibacterium sp. An77 | reverse complement strand
GTGTACGGTACCGGCAAAGTTTGCGGTTTCAAAGTGTGCGCCCTACAGCACCAAAAGACGCACCGAATCACCAGCCCGCTGAGGCGGGCATGTGGCACCAATCGGAGCGGCGGGCAAAAGCCGTTAAGAAAAACACCCGTGCCGCCGTTTGAGGCCCTGAAAGTTTCCACGGGCAGGCATGACAGTGTTTTTTAGGCTTTTGAACGCCGCGACTTCCCTATCTGGGTCCAGGGTTCAGACCCTGGTCGTTAGGGAGGGTAGGGAGTCCAGAGGGGGTAGGGAGGGGGAGTCGAAACCCCCTCCCTCCCCCTCTGGGCCCAGCGCAGCGGACAAAAAGGAAAAGAAACAGAGTGTTAAAGGGCAGGGCGGCAAAGTGTAAGGGACACAAAAAAGCCCGCACCGGGCAGCAGGGCCTTGGTACGGGCAAAATGGCTTTTCAGTTTTAAGGATTGGATGGGCCGTTACATATTCGGGGCGGCGGCTTCGAAGTCGATCTTGCCCAGGTTGACGTCGGCCCGGACAATGGTAATCATCAGGCGGTCGCCCAGGGCCCACTGCTTGCCCGACACAGGATCGGACAGGCGGACGCCCTCGGTCAGCAGGGCGCCGGTGGCGGTCAGGCTGCCCACCGGCACAAAGCCCTCCACGCCGTTGTCCAGCTCCACAAAGACGCCCTTCTGGGTGACGCCCGAAATGGTGCCCTCCCGGTGCTCGCCGATGTGGGCGCGGGCATATTCGGCTTTGTAGCAGTCCTCGGCGCGGCGCTCGATCTGCATGGCCACCACTTCCTGGGCGCTGGACTGCTTGCTCACCTTCTCGGCAAAGTCACTGTAGCTCACCGTCAGGGTCTCCTTGTCCATGCCGCCCAGCATGGCGGTGAGGATGCGGTGGATGGCCAGGTCCGGATACCGCCGGATGGGGCTGGTGAAGTGGGCGTAATCCTTCAGCACCAGGCCGTAATGCCCCTTGGGCTCGGCCTGATATTCCGCCTTGGACATGCAGCGCAGCAGGCCGGTGTGGATGATCTTCTCATAGGGCGTGCCCTTGACCCCTTCCAGGATGGCGGACAGCTCTTTGGGTTCGGGGACTTCCTTGGCGAAGTGGTCGTTGATGCCGCAGGCCTGCAGCAGGGTGTGCAGGCGCTCCAGCTTTTCGCTGTTGGGCTCCTCGTGGACGCGGTAGACAAAGGGCACCTGCTTGGTGCGGGCAAAGTGGGCCGCGCACTGGTTGGCCAGCAGCATGAACTCCTCGATCATGGCCTCGCTCTCGCCCTGAACCCGCTTCTTGACGTCGATGCAGCGGCCGTTCTCGTCCAGAATCAGCTTGACCTCGCCGCTCTCGATGTCCATGCATCCCCGCTCCCGGCGCAGGCCGGCCCGCAGGGTGTACAGGGCCTTCATGGCGGGCAGCTGGGCGGCCACCTCGGCGTACTTATACTGGGTCTCGCGGTCGGCGGTGCCGGCCAGCAGGGCGTTGATCTCGCTGTACACGCCCTTGACCCGGCTGCGGATCACCGACTTGACGAACTTATAATCCACCAGCTTGCCGGCCTTGTCCAGGTGCATCAGGCAGGAGAAGGCCAGCCGCAGCTCGCCCTCGTTCAGGCTGCAGATGCCGTTGGACAGCTGCTTGGGCAGCATGGGCACCACCTGGTCGGCGTAGTAGACGCTGGTGGCCCGGCTGAATGCCTCATTGTCCAGGGCGGTGCCCGGCTTGACGTAGTTGGACACGTCCGCGATATGCACGCCCAGCTCGAAGCCGTCGGGGGTCTGGTTCAGGCTGATGGCGTCGTCGATGTCCTTGGTCTCGGCGCTGTCGATGGTGAAAATCGGCAGGGCACGCAGGTCCATCCGGCCGGCGGCCTCCGCCTCGGACACCGTGGCGCCCTCCAGCTTCTTGGCCTCGTCCCGCACTTCCTCGGGGAACCGGACATGGACGTCCCGGGCGTACAGCAGGGCCTTGGCGCAGCGCTTGGCCTCATCGCTGGAACCAAACCGCATCACCACCGCCACACGGTGGTCCTCCTGCCGCATGCCGCGGCTGCGGATCTCCACAGCCACCTTGTCGCCGTCCTTGGCGCCGCCTTCGCTGTCCCGCAGAATCTGCATCGAGATGGCCGGGCAGTCATCCGGCACGAACACCAGCCGGCCGCTGATCCGCCGGGTGGTGCCCACCAGGCTGTTCTTCTCCTCCAGCACCGCCAGGATCTCGCCCTCGTCGCTGCCCTCCACACGGGGATGGGCCAGCTTCTCCACCAGGACCCGGTCACCCGGCATGGCGCCCTTCATCAGGCGGCCCGGAATGAAAATATCCCCCGAGCCGTCCTCCAGCATCACAAAGCCGAAGGTCTTGCCCAGCTTGACCACGTTGCACAGCAGGGCCTTGTCCTTCCGGCCGGAACGGACGGTGAAGAACACGCCCTCCCGCTGGCAGACCACGGCTTCCCGCACCAGCTCGTCCAGGGCGTCCATCACCTTGCGGTCCGCGGCGCGGTCGCCGCCGAATTTCGCCTTCAGATCCCGCACCGTGCAGGGCTGCATCTGAATGGCGCGCTCAATTTTATCTCTCATTGCCATAGATTTTGTTACTCTCCTTCACATCCTTCTGCGCCCGCCTGCTTCTTCGGGCGGACGCGCTGCCTGCCCGGCAAACACGCCGGACACAAAAACAGCCCCGCTCTGCCGCGGGGCCTCTACTGTCTCAGCCGAGTCTGCTGGACAGAACGCAGGCGGCGATTGCCACCACGAAGAAAATCACGCCGGCCACCCGGGTGATCTTGGCCAGCATCTGGTCCGCCGGGCTCAGGCGGGTGCTGTTGGCGCTCTGCATATTGCCGCCGATGGCGCCGGCCAGGCCCTGGCCATGGGTGTGCTGCAGCAGGGTCAGCACGATGATGACAACTGCAACGACCAGCAGGATCACGCCGCCGGCAATTTCGTAAACCGTCATGTGTATAACGCTCCTTACTACGTGTTGGGGCGGGCGGTGGCCCGGGCCCGAAAAATTACATGGAAATACTTCTATAGAATAGCACAACCCGCGCCCAAAAGCAAGACGCCCGGCACAGGTTTTGACGGGTTTTCACTGTTCCAGCAGCCACAGGGTCTCGCAGACCTGGCCGAAGATGGCGGCGCTGGAGCAGGCGGGATCGGTCTGGCCGTCCTGCAGCACCACCACCGTATACGCGGGCTGATCCGCCGGGCAGAACCCCGCAAACCACAGATTCATCTTTTCCTGGCCGTCGGGGGTGAACTGGCCGGTCTGGGCGGTGCCGGTCTTGCCGGCGGAGGTGCCATGGACCGGCGCGCCCTCGTGGCCGGTGCCCTCGGTGACCACGCCGGCCAGCAGTTCCCGCAGTTTTTGGGCGGTGTCCGCCGAAAACACCTGCCGGGCCGCCGGCGGGGGCACGCTCTCCTTCACCTGGCCGGTGGACTCATCCAGGGTGGCAAGGACAAAGGACGGGGTGCGGTAGACCCCATCCGCCGCAATGGCGTTCATCATGGCGGCCACCTGCAGCGGGGTGGCCAGCAGCTGGCCCTGGCCGAAACTGAAATTGGCCAGCTGGCCGGGGGTGTCCAGGGTATCCCGCCCGGGCAGCTCCCCCGCCGCGCCCCGCAGGCTTCCCGTCACGCTCACCGACTGGCCAAAGCCCAGCCGGGCGGCGGCTTCCAGCACTGCATCCGCCCCCAGGGCCTGGCCCAGCCGGATAAAATAGCCGTTGCAGCTTTTTTCCAGGGCGGCGGCCAGGTCCACGGTGCCGTGGGCGGTGCCCGACGCGCACCGGAACACCTGCCCATCCACCACCGTATAGCCGGGGCATTCCACCACCAGGTCATCCTCCCCCGCCTCGATGGCGGCGGCCGCCAGCACCGGCTTGAACACCGAACCCACCGCATAGGCGGCCAGAGTCCGGTCCAAAAAGGGGCTGTCCGGCGCGTCCAGGCTGGCCGACACGTCCTCGGGGTCATAGCCCGGCAGGCTGACGCTGGCCCGCACCTGGGCGGTGGCGGCGTCCAGCACCAAAATACACCCGCTGGTCATGGTCTCGGCGGCCACCGCCTCCACCGCCCGCTGCACCGGCCGGGAGATGGTCAGCTGCACCCCTGCCCCATCCCCGGCGGCCTGGGTGTACACCGGCTCGGCGCCCTCCACCAGCCGCCCCTGTCCGGTGACCGAACAGGTGACGGTGTCCCGGGCCTGGCTGCCCGCCAGCAGGTCATTGAGGGCGGCTTCCAGTCCCGCCACCCCCTTCCCGTCCCCGTCCAGGTAGCCGATCAGGTGCTGGCACAAAGGAACGCTGCAATAGCGCCGGGGCACCGTATAGGTATACAGCCCCAGGTCGGACACGTCCCGGCTTACCTGCAGCAAAAAGGGCGCCGCGGCGTTCCGCCGCTGGTACAGTTCGCCCTGGCTCTCGGTGCCCGCTGCGTCGTACAGCCGCACATAACTGCTCTCGCCCGGCAGGCAGAGGGCGTACCAGGTTTGTTCCAGGCCGGTGAGGGGCAGGCCGTCACAGTCATAAAACCCGCCCCGTTTGGCCGGCAGGCTGAGGGTGACGCTGCTCTGGCCCTCGGCCCGGGCCGCATAGCTGGTATTGCTGGCTGTCAGGTACAGCCGGCACACCACCACCGCAAACCCCACCAACAGCGCCCCATACAGGGCGGCAATCCGCCGCATGGACACATTCCGCGCCCCCTTTCGGGGTCAGTATGGGCCGGCCGGGGGCGGGTTATGCCTTTACGCGCCCTTTTTGGGGAACTGCTCGGGGTGGCGGGCATAATAATCCCCATAGCGATACATTTTCAGCCCAATATATTCACACATGGCCAGGGCATTGGTGAAAAACACCTCCACGTCCTCGTCCTCTTCCTCCCCGGGGTGGAGCCGCTGGGACAACCGGTCATAGGCGGCCATCATCTCGCCGTACAGCTGGTCCACCGGCGCGCCCTTGGCGTACAGGTCCTCGATGCGTTCCGCCTCCGGCGGCAGGCTGCGGCGGTCATAGTCGCCGCACAAAATCGCGTAGACATAGGCGGCACGGCGCATCACTTCTTCGCTGGCGGCGTCCTGATACATCCCGTTTTCCTGGTACATACGATCTCCTCTCCGGCCGTTTGGCCTCTGCATGGCAGTGTGAATCCCTGGTTCATTCTCTTTTGTACTTAAAAAGTGAACGATTTTTTAAATATAGATTTACGATACACAAGCGAGTACAATGGTGTCAGGAGGTCCGCTTGTATGTCGAAATTTGTGCCCAAAAACAACGAAAAAGAAAACGTTTCCATCCGTCTGCCCGCCGACACCCTGGATTTCATCAACCACAAGGCCGCCGAAATCGGCATCTCCCGCAACCAGTTTTTGAACCAGTGCATTGCCTACGCTCTCGCCAACATGGCAGACGACCGCCCCGAATCCCCCAAACCCTGACCCCGCCCTGCCTGCGTGCAGGGCGATTTTGCTTGTTTTCTCCATGATGCACCTCTTTTCCAGCAGTTACAGCCTTTTATTGATATCTAAAATACATATCATTATCTAATATATAGTTTTATCATATCAAAAAGGGTACTATTTAGCAAGGAGGACAGCGCATCATGAGAAAATTTATCCCCAAAAAGTCGGAGAAAGAGGTCATCTCGCTGCGCATTCCGGCCAAGCTGCTGGAGGAAGTGGACACCAAAGCCGCACGTTTTGATTTATCACGCAACGAGCTGATCATCCAATGCATTGAGTACGCCCTCAGCAACATGGCGGAGGACGTTCCCGACCAGGCACAATAAAACCGCCCTGCAATCTGGCAGAGCGGTTTTTTGTATAGGTAAAGGGCGGGCCTCCCCTCTAAGTAACAAAATCCAAAGCAGGCCGGTTCACCTTTATACTATCTATTTCTTTTAACTTTTATTCGCTCCGCTGGGGCCAGAGGGCCAGGGAGGGGGTTTCGACTCCCCCTCCCTAGGCCCTCTGGACTCCCTACCCTCCCTAACGACCAGGGTCTGAACCCTGGACCCAAAAGAAGTGGTCGCGGCGTTCAAAAGCCTAAAAAACACTGTCATGCCTGGCCCGTAGAAACTTTCAAGGCCTCAAACGGCGGCACGGGTGTTTTTCTTAACGGCTTTTGCCCGCCGCTCCGATTGAGACCACATGCCCGCCTCAGCGGGCTGGTGGTTCGGTGTGCCTTTTGGTGCTGTAGGGCGCAGACTTTGAAATTGCAAGGTGATACCCTTCTTTGATCTAAACCCACCCAACCACCCAATAGCGGAACCCCCAGCCCTGCGGGCCTGTCCTCTTGCGCTTAGCCAATTTTCCCAGCGGGCGGCGGTGCGCCCTTGTGAAAATTGGAGCGCTGCGCCAGCCTCGCCTCCCTGTTTCGTTCACTGAACGCGGTCGGCTCGGCTGCCCCCGACAGGGGCTCTAAATTTCTGGCTGCTCCTTATCACCTATCAGTGCCGCGGACTTATTATCAATAGTGGCTTCCCCAGGTCTCCAATCACATAAAAACAACCCCCGCCCAGAGATGGACGAGGGTTGCTGCATTTTTATAGGTTTTTCAGCGCGTACCGGATGAGAGAATCAGGTCAAAATGGGCTTTGCATCGTACCGCGCCACAGGCGCAAACGTAACGAGCGAGCCGGGGCGTAACGGCCCCGCGGAGCTTTTGGAGACCCGCAAACTTCATGGTACACATTGAAAGCTTTTTGGTTACTTTTTCTCGAAAAAGTAACTTAATACATCCCGCCCATGTCACCGCCGGCGGGAGCAGCGGGAGCCGGGGGTTCCGGCAGATCGGCCACCAGGCTCTCGGTGGTCAGAACCATCTCAGCCACCGATGCGGCGTTCTCCAGAGCCGAACGGGTCACCTTGGTGGGATCGACGATGCCTGCGGCAATCATGTCCTCCACAAAGACCTCGTTCTGAGCGTCGAAGCCATAGTTGGGCTTGCCGGCAGAGACAATCTTGTCGATGATGACGCTGCCCTCCAGGCCGGCGTTCAGGGCGATCTGGCGCAGAGGTGCCTCCAGAGCCTTCAGGATGATGCGGCCGCCGGTCTTCTCGTCACCCTCCAGGGTGTCGCACAGAGCCTTGACGGCAGGGATGGCGTTGATGGGAGCGGTGCCGCCGCCGGCGACCACGCCTTCCTCCACAGCTGCCTTGGTGGCGTTCAGGGCGTCCTCAATGCGCAGCTTCTTGTCCTTCATCTCCACCTCGGTGGCAGCGCCAACCTTGATGACAGCCACGCCGCCGGCCAGCTTGGCCAGGCGCTCCTGCAGCTTCTCGCGGTCGAAATCGCTGGTCGCGGTCTCGATCTGGCTGCGGATCTGGCTGACGCGGGCCTGGATGGCGTCCTTGTCGCCGTAGCCGCCCACGATGGTGGTGTTCTCCTTGCTGACCTTGACCTGACGTGCACGGCCCAGCATCTGCAGGGTGGCATCCTTCAGCTCATAGCCCAGGTCGGCGGAAATCACGGTGCCGCCGGTCAGGGTGGCGATATCCTGCAGCATCTCCTTGCGGCGATCGCCGAAGCCGGGGGCCTTGACGGCCACCACGGTGAAGGTGCCGCGCAGGCGGTTGACGATCAGGGTGGACAGAGCCTCGCCCTCGATGTCCTCGGCAATGATCAGCAGCTTCATGCCGTTCTGGACGATCTGCTCCAGCAGGGGCAGCAGGTCCTGAATGACGCTGATCTTGCGGTCGGTGATCAGGACGACGGCGTCGTCCAGCACGGCCTCCATCTTGTCGGTGTCGGTGACCATATAGGGGCTCAGGTAGCCGCGGTCAAACTGCATGCCCTCGACGATCTCGCTGTAGGTCTCGGCGGTGGCCTTGTTCTCCTCGATGGTGATGACGCCATCGGCGGTGACCTTCTCCATGGCCTCGGCAATCAGCTTGCCGATCTCGGGGTCGCCGGCAGAAATGGTGCCGACGCGGGCGATGTCATTGGCGCCGTTCACCTTCTGGCTGTGGGCCTTGATGGCCTCCACAGCGGCGGCCACGGCCTTGCTCATGCCGCGGCGGATATCCATGGGATTGGCGCCGGCGGCCACGTTCTTCATGCCCTCATTCACCATGGCCTGGGCCAGGACGGTGGCGGTGGTGGTGCCGTCGCCGGCGGCGTCGTTGGTCTTGGTGGCGACTTCCTTCACCAGCTGGGCGCCCATGTTCTCAAAGGCGTCCTTCAGCTCGATCTCCTTGGCGATGGTCACGCCGTCGTTGGTGATGACCGGGGCGCCGTACTTTTTATCCAGCACCACGTTGCGGCCCTTGGGGCCCAGGGTGATCTTGACGGTATTGGCCAGGGTATCAATGCCGGCACACAGTGCCTTGCGGGCGTCCTCGCCCTGCTTAATCTGCTTTGCCATAAGGTATCTCTCCTTTTCAATCAAAAGCGGCTGCGCCGCGAAATGGTCTTATTTTGCAGTGAAAGGGATGACTTACTCCTCCACAATGGCCAGAATGTCGCTCTGGCGCACGATGGTGCACTCCTCGCCGTCCACCTTGACCTCGGTGCCCGAGTACTTGCTGGTGAGGACCTTGTCGCCCACCTTCACGGTCATGACGACTTCCTTGCCGTCCACGGTGCCGCCGGGGCCCACCGCGATCACCTGGGCCACCTGGGGCTTCTCCTTGGCGCTGCCGGTCAGGATGATGCCGCTCTTGGTGGTCTCCTCGGCCTCCACGGTCTTGATGACAACACGGTCTGCAAGAGGAATAATCTTCATAAGTCTTGCCCTCCTATTTAAAAACTCATTGATAACATCTTTGGGGGGAAGGGTTCGGGGAACCGCTTCCCGCTTAGCACTCTGTTTCCCTGAGTGCTAAGAGTATTGTACTCATCTTGAGGGGAAAAATCAAGGGCTTTTGCCCATTTTTTTGTTAAGTTTTTATGACAAAATGCCAAAACGGCCCTGCGCCGTTCCAAATCAGCGCAGAGCCGTCTGTTTTTACCGTGCCGCGGCGGTGCGGGCGGCGGTGAACCGCTCATAGGGGCCCCGGGGCAGCACAATCCGGCCCGCCCCCGGCCGCACCGAAATCTCCAGCTTGTCCACCGGCGCGCACTCCCCGTCCGCCGTTGCGATGACGGGGCCCCGGCCGTCGGCCAGGGTGATGGTGAGCCGCTGCACGCGCCGGAAAATCAGGTAGGGCGCCAGGTCGGGGGCCACCTCCTGGCCGGCAAAGTGCAGGCCCTTTTTGTACCGGCTGAGCAGGCTGAGGATTTTCAGCCGGCTCACCTTCCGCACCGCCACCAGTTCCAGCCATCCGTCGTCGGGGCAGGCGTTGGGCGCAGCCCGGAAGCCGCCGCCGTAATCCTTGGTATTGCATACGGCGCACAGCAGCACGTCGTCCTCCAAAGTCTGGCCGTCGGCCTCAAACCGCATCCGCCGGCCCAGCGGCCCGCAAATCTGCTTGACCGCCGACAGCAGATAGGCCGCCTCGCCGTGAAACAGGGGATTTCTGCGGTAATCGGCGGCCCCCAGGGCCACCTGGGCGTCCAGGCCGGCGGCACACACCGCCGCCGACAGCCCCAGGCTGGTGTCCATCAGGTCGATGGGTACCTCCCCGCCCGCCAGCTGGGCGTCCAGGTCCAGAAACTCCTCCTTCACCCCGAAGGTGCGGAGAAAGTCATTGCCGCTGCCCGCCGGGATGCAGCCCACCGCCGCATTGGGGTAGGGGCTGGCCCCGGTGAGGGCCTCATTAAAGGTGCCGTCCCCGCCGGCGGCAAAAATCCGGACCGGCTCCCCGAACCGGGCAGCCTGGGCCGCCAGGAGCCGGGCGTGGCCCTTGTATTCGGTGCGGCGGATCTCCCAGCCGGACGCCGGAACCCCCGCCCGGTCCAGCGCCGCCCGGGCCGCACGGTCCAGCAGGGCGGTGCGGTCCTGACGTCCCGCCGCTGGGTTGAGCAAAAACAAATAGCGCATCGATGCCTCCCATGGCCTCCCGCCGGGCGGGAGGGTGATGGCACCAGTATACCGTTTTGGGCGGGGTTTGTAAATCCGGTTTTTGCCCTTGACAAAGCCGCCCTGCCGTGCTATCCTATCCCCGAAAACAACGGAAAGGGGTGGAAGGATGCGTCACTTTGCCTGCTGAGGATTGAAACCGCGCGGCTGGGCCGGATTGGGCCATGCCGCGCCTGCCTGCAGGAAAAGTGTACCCATCCCTCCCCCCTTTGTGCTTTGCATAGGGGCAGTGTCTGCCATGTCCGGCCGCGGGAGGTGTTTCCTGCGGCCTTTTTGCTTGCTCAAAGGAGGTCTGCCCCATGGCACAAATTTCCATCGAACATCTGTCCTTCTCCTATCCGTCCAGCTTTGACCCCATTTTCACCGACGTCAGCCTCACCCTGGACACCAGCTGGAAGCTGGGTTTCGTGGGCCGCAACGGACGGGGCAAAACCACCTTTCTCCGGCTGCTGACGGGCCAGTACGAATACAGCGGCCGCATCGTCTCCCCGGTGGGGTTCGACTATTTCCCCTTCCCGGTCCCGGCGCCGGAACGGCCCGCCGCCGAGGTCCTGGCCCCGCTGTGTCCCGACGCCGCCGGCTGGCAGCTGGAACGGGAACTGTCCCTGCTGGGGGTGCATCCCGGGGCGCTGGACCAGTCTTTCTCCACCCTCTCCAACGGGGAACAGACCAAGGCCCTGCTGGCCGCCCTGTTTCTGCGGGAGGGGCGGTTTCTGCTCATCGACGAGCCCACCAACCATCTGGACGCCGCCGCCCGGGCCAAAGTGTCGGCTTATCTGGGGCGGAAACAGGGCTTCATCCTGGTATCCCACGACCGGCGGTTTCTGGACGGGTGCGTGGACCACATTCTGGCCCTGAACCGGGCCGGCATCCAGCTGCAGAGCGGGAATTATTCCGCCTGGCAGGCCGGCTTTGACCAGCAGCAGGCCCGGGAACTGGCCCAAAACGAAAAACTGAAAAAGGACATCCGCCGTCTGGAAGCCTCGGCCCGGCGCACCGCCCTGTGGGCCGGCCGGGTGGAGGCCAGCAAGATCGGGGCGGCAGACAAAGGGTATGTGGGCCACAAGGCCGCCAAGATGATGAAGCGGGCCAAAACGGTGGAGGCCCGCCAGCACAAGGCCATGGAGGAAAAGGCGGCCCTGCTGAAAAATCAGGAGACCGCCGAGCCCCTCCGCCTGGCCCCGCTGGTCCACTTTGCCCCCACCCTGGCGGCCTTTTCCGACGTGACGGTCTGTTACGACGGGCGGAGGGTCTGCGGGCCGGTGAGCTTTGAGGTGACCCAGGGCAGCCGTGTGGCCCTGTGCGGCGGCAACGGCAGCGGCAAAACCAGCCTGCTGCGGCTGCTGGCGGGGGAAAACGTCCCCCACACCGGCACGGTCGCCACCGCCCCGGGACTGGTGATTTCACAGGTGCCCCAGAACGCCGCCGGTCTGGCCGGCAATCTGCGGGACTACGCCCGGGCCGAGGGCCTGGACGAAAGCCTGTTCAAAGCCATTCTGCGGAAGATGGATTTTTCCCGGGTCCAGTTTGAAAAGGACATGGCTGGCTTTTCCAGCGGGCAGAAGAAAAAGGTGCTGCTGGCCCGGAGTCTGTGCCAGCGGGCCCATCTGTACCTCTGGGACGAGCCGATGAACTTCATCGACTTGTACACCCGCCTGCAGCTGGAGCGGCTGCTGGGAGAAACCAGTCTCACCCTCCTGTTTGTGGAGCACGACGCCGCATTCCGGGAGGCCATCGCCACCCGGACAGTGAACCTGTAACCTTTTATACAGTGGCGGTGTCGTCGGCAATGAGCATCACGCTGCCGTCGGCGGAACAGTCGGCGGTATAGTGGGCGCCGGGCCGGGCCGAGCCGGAAGCGATCCGGTCGGCCAGGGCCTGTTCCACCGCACGGTCCACCTGGCGTCGGAGTTCCCGGGCCCCGTAGGGACTGGCCGCTTTGGACGCCAGGGCCTGGCACACCCCCGCGGTATGGGTCAGGGTATAGCCGCTGCGGGCGGCCCGCTGTTCCAGCTGGCCCAGCAGGCGGTCGGCAATGCGGCACAGGCTCTCGGCGCCCAGGGGCCGGAACACAATCATTTCGTCCAGGCGTCCCACCAGCTCGGGCCGGAAAAAGCCCTTGGCCTCGGCGATGGCGGCGGCCGACTGCTTTTCAAAGGCGGCCTCCTGGCCGGCGGCAAAGCCCAGGGGCGCAGACTGCCCCGCCAGGAACCGGGCCCCCAGGTTGGAGGTCAGCAAGATAATGGTATTGGTGAAATCCGCCTTGCGGCCCATGGAGTCGGTGAGGCAGCCGTCCTCCAGAATCTGCAAGAGAATATTCTGAATGTCCGGGTGGGCCTTTTCGATCTCGTCGAACAGCACCACGCTGTAGGGCCGGCGGCGCACCGCCTCGGTGAGCTGGCCGCCCTCGTCGTGGCCCAGGTAGCCCGGAGGCGCACCCAGCAGCCGGGCCACCGTGTGGGATTCCTGGTACTCGGACATATCGAATTTCAGAAGGGCCTTTTCGCTGCCGAACCAGCTGCGGGCCAGGGCTTTCGACAGGGCGGTCTTGCCCACACCCGTGGGCCCCAAAAACAGCAGCGCCCCGATGGGCCGGCCCGGCTCCCCCAGTCCGGTGCGGCTGCGCCGGATGGCGGCCGCCACCGCCGCCACCGCCTTGTCCTGGCCCACCACTTCCTGCCCCAGACGGAATTCCAGCAGGGCCAGACGTTCCCGTTCGACCTCCCCTACCCGCTCGGCGGGGACGCCGCTGGACCGGGCCACCACCTGGGCCATGTCCTCCCGGGTGAGGGCGGGGGCGGTACGGCCCTCCCGCTCGGCCCGGATGCGGGCCGCCGCGCAGGCCTCGTCCATCAGGTCGATGGCCTTGTCGGGCAGGCTGCGGCCGGGCAGGTACCGCACCGACAGTTCCACCGCGTCGTCCAGGGCATCCGGCGAAATCAACACCCCATGATACCGCTCATACCGCGGCGCCAGCCCCGCCAGGATATCCCGGGCCTGGGCCGGGGTAGGTTCCTCGATCTGGACCCGCCCAAACCGGCGTTCCAGGGCGGGGTCCTTCTGGATATGGGTGCGGAACTCCTGATTGGTGGTGGCGCCGATCATTTGCAGTTCCCCGCGGGCCAGCACCGGTTTCAGAATATTGGCGGCGTCGATGGCGCCTTCGGCCGCGCCCGCCCCCACGATGGTATGGAACTCGTCCACAAACAGGATCACCCCGCCGTCCCGCACCAGTTCTTCCAACAGGCCCTTGAGCCGTTCCTCAAAGTCGCCCCGGTATTTGGTGCCCGCCACCAGACTGGCCATATCCAGGGCCAGCAGACGCCGGCCCTGGAGGGCCCGGGGCACGTCCCCCGCCGCGATCCGCTGGGCCAGGCCCTCGGCCAGGGCGGTTTTGCCCACTCCCGGCTCCCCCACCAGGCAGGGGTTATTCTTCTGGCGGCGGCAGAGAATCTCGATCATCCGGTCCAGCTCCTTGTCCCGGCAGAACACCGGGTCCAGGTCGCCTTCGGCGGCCCGGCGGGTCAGGTCCCGGCAATATTTATCGCTGGCCCGGCTGCCTCTGGGCACGCTGGCCGACGCCCGGGGCTGAATGGGCAGGGTCAGCTGACCCGACAGCTGGCGGCATTCCCGCACCGCCTCGCTGAGCTGCACGCCCATGGACGCCAGCATCACCCCCGCCGTACAGCCTCCATCCTCCAGGATGGCGCAGAGCAGATGCTCCGGCTCGGCCTTGGGCTGGCGGGCGTTCTGGGCGTCGATGAGGGCGTAATCCATGGCCCGGCGCAGTTCCGGGGCCACGTCCTGACGCCGCAGACGCCGCGGCGCGCCCTGACGTCCATCCGCCACCTGGCGGCGGACCTCCTGTTCCCGAATATTCTTGCCGGCCAGAAACCGGCTGGCCGGGCCCCGGTCCTGCTGCAATATCGCCAGCAGCAAGTGCCCCGTATCCGCCCGGCTGCACCCGAAATTCCCCGCCAGCTGGACGGTGCTCTCCAGCACCTGTTCCGCCTGGCGCGAAAAACCTTTGCCCCATCCTGCACTGAAATGTTCCAAGAATCCCATGGCCTGCTCCCATCCCGGCGTTGTTCGCCGCTTCGTCAACAACTCCAGTATAGACCGGTCGGGCGGAAAAAAATCAGCTGTTTTTGGCGCAGAGGCCCAAACCGGGCAAACATGGGCTTTTCCGGGCAGCAAAACCGGGTTGACCGCTCCCGGGCCCGGGTTCACTGCACCCACCTGGGGCGGCATCGGCTTTTTTCACGTCAGGTCGTCTTTCAGGCCCAAAAGATAATCCGCGCTCACTCCATAGTACCGGCACAGGGTCACCAGGTGCCGGATGGGCAATTCATTGGCGCCCCGCTCATAGCGGGCATACATGGTCTGGGAAGTGCCCAGCACCTGGGCAATCTCCCGCTGGGTTTTATCGCGGTCCTCCCGCAGGTCCCGCATCCGCTTGATATACTCCATCTCCATCCTCCGTTTCCCTTGGATGGACAAAGTATAGGTTAATAAACATCTTTACTATTGACTTTAGTAAATATTTATACTAAAATTCAAACCAGCCCAGATTCATCCGTCATCACAAGGGAGGGGTCCGACATGGGGATTCTATCTGCGCTGCTCCAGTCCGTCCGCATTTACTGGGTCTTTTATCTTTACAGCATGGACTGGCTCCTAACCGAGGTGCTGTAAAGGGAAACCCCCGGGTACACACTGTATCCGGGGGTTTGGTATGCCATTGCTGGGCCGCTTCACCTTTATACCATCTATTTCTTTTAACTTTTGTTCGATGCGCTGGGGCCAGAGGCTGCGGAACCTGCGAACAAAGCAGCTTTGCAGGCCGATTCCCCCAAGGGGGGATGTCGCGCAGCGACAGGGGGGACTTCCTCTATGGG
>NZ_NFHK01000055.1:0-15711 GCF_002161315.1 Faecalibacterium sp. An77 | reverse complement strand
ATTGATTGCTCATTTTTACCCCCGTGAGACTTCTGAGATTTCTAAGACTTTTGATACTTTCTCTTATTTTCTCACAGGTCAGTACTTTTTTACAGTCGGGGGATTATGGAGCGCTTACGCAATTCAGGCTGTCAGCCGGTATGCCCTGGAAAACGAAGCGGAGTTTGTGTCCGATCTCCAGAGCGTTTGGGATGAAAACAAAGCCAAAAGCGAGGATACCGGCCAGCAGGAATTGAAAGAAGCTCAAAAGCGAATGGCTGAACTGGATACCATGATTCAGAATCTGTACGAGAGTTCCATGAAGGGTATACTGCCGGAGCGGTAGGCCCGGCGGATGATCCAGCAGTACGATGAAGAACAAATCTTACTGGAACGCCGGATGGAGGAACTGGAAACCCAGATTCAGCAGGAGGTAGTCAAGAAGGCGGACACCGAGCGGTTTTTGGCTCTGGTCAAAAAGTACCGCGACTGTCATGAGCTGACGGACGCCATGCTCTATTCCTTCATTGACCGGGTTGAGGTACATGAAGCCACCGGGGGCCGCACCATCTACCGCAAACAGAACATTGACATCTACTTTAATTTTATTGGCAGCTACTATCCGCCCTGTGAAACCATCTCGGAGGAAGAACGGATTGCCGCCATCGATGCAGAACAGCTTCGTAAAAAGCGGGAAAAGAGCAAACGGGCCAGTGAACGCCAGCAGCAGAAACTGAAAGCTCTGCGGGAGGCAGCAAAAGCCGGGGACCCTGAAGCAGTGGCTAAGTATGAGGAACATCTCCGCAAACAGCGGGAACGCAACCACAGATACCGCCAGCAGGTACAGCAAGCCAGGGCAGCCAATCCGGAGTATCTGCGGCAGCTGGATGAAAAGGAACGGCTCAAACAGGAAAGGCTTCTGGAGAAAGAACGCAAGCGGTCAGAGAAGTCTGCCCAGCGGGCCAAGCTGACACGGGCAGAGCTGAAAGAAAAAGCAAAGACTGACCCGGAAGCCGCTGCAAAGTGGGCTGCTCTGAAAGCCAGGGAGGCCGAAGCCCGGCAGCGCAAAAAGGAGCGGGAAGAGGCCCGGATGGCAGCAGATCCGGCGTATGCCGCCATGATGGCGGAACGAAAGGCCGAATATAAACGCACTAGGGCAGCCAAACGCAAGGCTGAACATGATGCCCTGGTGGAACGGGCCAAGACAGACCCCGAAGCCGCCCGGCAGCTGGCAGAACAGCGAAAGTACCAGAGTGAGGCCACTGTGAGAAGTTACCAGAAGATGAAAGCAGCCGCAGAAGCCGGGGACCCGGAGGCCATCAAACGATATGAAGCCCACCTTGCCAAGCGCAGGGAGGACTACCACAAAAAGAAAGAGAAACAGGAGGCGATTTCAGCATGAAGCTCGAACCGAGAGTCCATGACAGCAGAAACGGTCTGGATTATGTCCTGACGGATCATTATTATCTCCCGGCGCTGAGGCTGCCGGAAGATAAACGCCCCATCGGCCGCTGGGGCCGATTACATAGAGAATACCTGAAAACCTACCGTCCTCTCCTCTATAATGAACTGCTTCTATCCGGCAAGCTGTATACCATCCTGGCCGACCTGGATGAACAGGCCGCCGAACGGTGCCGCCTGATTGTCCGGCAGATGGCCCAGGCCGAGGGCATCACGGAGGAACTGAAAGCAGCCGATCTGGTACGCTGGGTGCAGGCCATGAACTCCATCCGCAGCCGGGCTGAGGAAATCATTCAGGTTGAGATGATCTATGTATGAGGAGGACAGGAAGATGATTCTGGAAGCAATCTATAGCGGCGACTTTTATCCCAGTGAAACGGTTGTACCGAAGTCTGAAAAATACCGGAACGCACTGAAAGCCTGCGAGAAGATTATGGACCGGCTAGCCGAAAAACTGAGCAAAGAAGATTATGACCTGGTGGAAGAACTCCAGGATCAAGCTTCCATTGCCCAGTGTGAGGAGAATGAGTGCCACTTCAAGGTTGGCTTTTCAGCAGGACTGTTAGTGCAGCAGGAAGCGGTGGAACAATTGAAAATAGTGCGAGGTGTTACGATAAAATAATTTTGTAAGATTACCTAGAACCGTACCCTTCGAAGGAACAAATATATTATTATGGATAATATTCAGATTTTTATTCAAGATTTGATAGCATTTTTGCTTGAAAAAGAAAAGCATAAGCTATATAATAAAAGCAATATTTACATATACGCTTATTTCTGAAGGTGAAGGTATGGACAAGCGAGAAGAATTTAAGCAATTATTATTTGAAACAAAAATTAATAGTCTTTGCTCAAAAGAGGAGGCTGAATTAAAAATAAAGAAATTACAAGAATGGATAATTGCTAATATTCCGGATCGCCTTTACCACTTTCGATCAAACACAGATTATGCTATCGATGCATTAGAAAAAGATCAAATCTGGGGAAGTACATTATGGGAGTTTAATGATCCTTACGAATGTATTCCGTTTTTTGATAGAGAAAGATTAAAGAAGTCAATTGAAAATGAAGATGCATATGAGCAGCTTATTCAATTGGTAAGATTACTACAGCATGATGTGATCCCTAAGGGCTTTGAAGAAGTTTTTGGTGAGAAAATTTCTGGGCAAATAATCGAGAATGTCAAAAACAATTTGGATGAAAATAAAATAAAGGAAAATTATGAATTAACAAAACAACAGATAGAAAGCTTTATTCAACGTAATTTTAGTTTTATTGCCAATCAGTTTTTTACAGGTATTTTGCAGGCAGAATCACAAAGGCATATTGTATGCTTGAGTGAATGCAATGATTCAACTCTAATGTGGGGACACTATGCAAATGGACACCGTGGATTTTGCATAGAATATGACTTTAAATCAATTCTTAAACCATGCCAAATGAACTGCAGCGATATTAAAGCCTGTAATAATTTCATGCTAATACCATCAATTGCACCAGTTGTGTACGATAAATCAAGGTTCGATGCAACGTCACATTTGGCTGCAGTAATTCAGGCTGATATTATATACGAGTCACAAGCAGATATTAATGTGTATCATGAAGATACTTTGTTGATTTCGAAATGCTTGCTTACAAAATCGTCAGACTGGGATTATGAAAAAGAATGGCGCCTTTTCTCCCCTCCATCAACTCCTCCAATAGAGCCGCATAAAGCGATTTACAGCTTAAAGCCTATGGCTGTCTATATTGGATCCAGATCATCAGTTGAACAAGACCAAAAACTAAGTGAAATTTGCAAAAAAAGAATATTCCTTGTTATAAAATGGTACAGAATTATTATGGAGATGATTTTAAGGTGTTCCCAATGTTATATGATGACTATACTAAAGGAGCATCTACAAAAATCAATGAATTGGTATAGAGTACTGTAAAATTTTGCGAGATTGCTGGTCCAATAGGAACCAGTGGAGTAAATCAGAAAGACGAAACAGCGGCAGGGCCTTCGGTTGAAGTCCCTGCCGTTTTCAGATTATGGAGCCACTCCCAAACACAATAGCTGACCTGGTATGGTAGAATGAACGACCAAAGTATCTATGTAGGTGCTTTGGTCGTTTTACATAAATAGAACCTGGCAACTTTAGAAGAAAGGAGCGATTCCTTGGGAACTTTATATGGCTATATCCGGGTCAGCACCAGAGAACAGAATGAGGACCGACAACTTCTCGCGCTGAAAGAACTGGCCATCCCGGAAAAGAATCTGTTTGTGGACAAGCAGTCCGGCAAGGATTTTGAACGTCCTCAATACCGGAAGATGGTACGAAAATTAAAAAAGGACGATCTGCTCTACATCAAGAGCATTGACCGTCTGGGCAGAAACTATTCCGAGATCTTGGATCAGTGGCGGATTCTGACAAAGGACAAAGGCGTTGACATCGTGGTAATGGATATGCCTTTGCTGGATACGAGACGTGGCAAAGACCTGATGGGGACATTTCTAAGTGACATCGTCTTGCAGGTGCTTTCCTTTGTGGCAGAAAACGAACGCATGAACATCCGGCAGCGGCAGGCAGAAGGGATTGCAGCGGCCAAAGCCAGGGGTGTCCGATTCGGCAGGCCCCCCAAACCGTTGCCTGAAAACTTCCACGGGTTGTACCAGCAATGGAAGAATGGCAAAATCACCGGCACAGCTGCCGCAAAGATGTGCGGGATGCCTCTATCCACATTTCGCTATCGTGCGGAGATTTACGAAAAAGCCAAATTGTTGTAAGCAGGCTATTTTACAGGAATGTGTACTTTTCTGTAAAATGCCTGCTTTTTGTTTCTAAGAAAATGATACCACAGAACAAAGGCTTTTTCTATACAAAATCTATGATTTCGTGTGCTGCTGACCTCTTAAAAAGGGCTGAAAATTCTCTTGCGAAAAGGTACACCATTTTGCATCAACTGCCTTTCTGTAAGTGCCTGGATCTGCGAGGTATAAGGAATGGCAGAACAACAAGTGAAGTCAAGGCAGCGCGTGGTGGAGCATGGAGAGGTCTTTACCGCCGAGCGTGAAGTGAAGGCCATGTGCGACCTTGTAAAGCAGGAAACCGAACGAATTGAGAGCCGCTTTTTGGAGCCGGCCTGCGGGAATGGGAACTTCCTTGCAGAAGTCCTCAACCGCAAGTTAGCTGTGGTCAAAAGCCGTTACAGCAAGAGCCCGTTTGACTATGAACGGTACTCTGTGCTGGCGGTCACCAGCTTGTACGGTGTTGACATTATGCCGGACAACGCAGCGGAATGCCGCCATAGGCTGTTTGACATTTGGAACAAGGAATACAGTGCCAACGTCAAGGACCAGGCCAGTGAGCAGTGCCGGGAGGCGGTGCGGTTTATTTTCCGCAAAAACATTCTGTGTGGCGATGCGCTGACCATGCTCCAGGCGGACGGATCTCCGATTGTGTTCGCAGAGTGGAGTCTGGTTTCCGGCAACCAGATGAAACGCCGTGATTTCCGGCTGGATGTGTTGTTGAATGAAAACCCGGATGACCAGTTGTATGAGGCACAGATGTCGCTGTTTGGAGACAGTGCCAACAGTGAAGGAAACTGGACAATTGATCCGGAAACACATAACCCTGTTCCCAAACCCATCCGGGAATATCCTCTGACCGATTACAGGAGGGTGCAGGACTATGAGTGACTTCTACAGCAGTATGTATAACCCCGATGTCCTGACCTGTCTGGCAAATTTGTCCAACGATGAGGTTTTTACACCGCCTGAGCTGGCAAATCAAATGCTGGATATGCTGCCGGAAGAGCTTTGGCATGATAGCAGCGCAACCTTCCTTGATCCAGCATGCAAGTCCGGCGTTTTTCTGAGGGAGATTGCCAAGAGGCTGATTGAGGGACTAAAAGAGGAAATTCCAGATCTTCAGGAGCGCATTGATCACATTTTTCATAAGCAGCTGTATGGAATCGCGATCACAGAACTGACCAGTCTCCTTTCCAGAAGAAGCGTGTACTGTTCCAAATATCCTAACAGTCGGTATTCAATTTCTCATTTTGAGGATACCAGCGGCAATATCCGATACAAGCGGATACAGCACCGCTGGCAGAATGGAAGATGCCTGTTCTGCGGTGCTTCCCAAAGCGAGTACGAACGTGGAGATGAGCTTGAAACCCACGCCTATGAATGGATACATACGGCTAAGCCGGAGGAAATATTTAAAATGAAATTCGATGTGATAATTGGCAATCCACCGTATCAATTAAATGATAGTGGGCATGGAGCAAGTGCAATGCCAATTTATCAAAAATTTGTTGAACAAGCGCAAAAACTCAAGACGCAATATTTAGTTATGATTATTCCGTCTCGGTGGTTTACCGGTGGCCGTGGATTAGACAGTTTCCGAAATGAAATGCTGCACGATAGTCGGATTCGCATTTTGCATGATTTTCCAATAGCCTCGGATGTGTTTCCTGGTGTAGAGATAAAAGGGGGCGTATGTTATTTCCTTTGGGAAAGGGATTCCAGAGGTGATTGTAAGATAGTAACTCATACAAAAGGTGGCACGAATGAAGCCGTTCGCCCTTTACTTGAGCCGGGTATGGATAAATTTATTAGGTATACTGAACAAATCTCAATCTTCCGAAAAGTTCAAAAATTCAAAGAAAGTACATTTATGGATATAGTCAGTGCAAATGACCCGTTTGGATTTGATGTTCGAGAAAAAAATAGTTATCGTCGAGTTCGTGCTCCATACCAGTTAAAACCATTCGAAGGGTGCGTGAAATTTTATTATAACGGGTGGCGTAAGGATGGTGTAGGTTATGTTGATCGAAAGTATATTCGCAAAGGAAAAGATCTAGTTAATCAATATAAGGTATTTGTTCCAAGAGTTTGGGGAGCAGGTGTTCCGGAAAGTGATTGGGTGAATCCTTTTGTAGTTGCCCCCAACTCCTGTAGCACTGAAACATACCTTACTATAGGACCCTTTGAAAAAGAAGATTTTGCACAAAATGCGGTTTCATATATGCAAACGAAATTTTTCCATTTCATGGTTTCGTTGGTGAAAAATACACAACAGGCAATGCAAAAAGTGTATCAGTTTGTTCCTATGCAGGACTTTTCCAGACCATGGACAGATGAGGAACTTTATGCAAAATACGGTTTGACGAAGGACGAGATTGATTTTATTGAATCCATGATTAAACCTATGGAAGCGGGCGGTGATGATGATGGCAACTGAATTCTTCCCGCAGCGCCCCAAAGCTCATCCGATGATATACGCCTATGAAGATACCAACCCCCAGTACAAAGGGCTTTTGAAGGTTGGGTATACTGCCATTGATGTAGATAAACGAGTTGCTCAGCAGTATCCTACCAAGAGGCCGGATGGCAGCGTACCGTATCGGATTGTTTTTCGGGAAAGCGCCATGTACCCGGACGGTTCTTCCTTTACCGATCATGATGTTCACCGTGTTTTGAAGCGAAAACATATTGCCAGCGTAGGTGGTGAATGGTTCCGCTGTACCGTGAATGATGTCCGCGCAGCAGTGCTGGCAGTGAGAAATCGTACTGCCAATGTAGAGAATCGGGTCAACAGCTTTACCATGCGCCCGGAGCAGAAGGAAGCCGTGGACAAAACGGCGGCCTACTTTCAAAGCGCTTATGCAGAGGACACAACTCGCTACCCGAAATTCCTGTGGAACTGTAAAATGCGGTTCGGCAAAACCTTTGCATCCTATCAGCTTGCAAAGCGGATGGGATTCAAGCGGATTCTAATCCTGACTTTCAAGCCTGCGGTGGTCAGTGCCTGGCAAGAGGACTTGAACAGTCACATTGACTTTGAAGGCTGGCAATTCATCAGCCGGAATACAGAGCTGACCTATGAAACGGCAGATAAGTCCCGCCCCATTGTCTGCTTTGGCTCCTTTCAGGACTATCTGGGAGTGAACAAGGAGACCGGCGGCATCAAGGCAAAAAATGAATGGGTACATACAACCAACTGGGACCTGGTGATCTTTGACGAGTACCACTTCGGTGCCTGGAAGGAAAACGCCAAGAAACTGTTTGAGCAGGAGGACGAGGACAGCTACGACAGTGAGGATCTGGACAAGTATGATCGCGGCAATGCTTGCGATGAAACCTTCCTGCCCATCACCACCATGTACTATCTGTATCTGTCTGGCACGCCGTTTCGAGCACTCAACTCCGGTGAATTCATTGAGGATCAGATTTACAACTGGACCTACTCCGATGAGCAGCGAGCCAAGGAAAACTGGGAAGGTGACGGGAACCCTTATGCAGCCTTGCCCCGGATGGTGATGATGACCTACCGCATCCCAGACAGCATCCGCCGGATTGCCATGCAGGGAGAGTTCAATGAGTTTGATCTGAATGTGTTTTTCTCTGCCAAAGGCAAAGGCGCAGATGCTCACTTTGTCTATGAGAATGAGGTCCAGAAGTGGCTGGATTTGATTCGGGGCGCTTACCTGGAAACCAGCGTGGATGATTTGAAGCTCGGTGCCAGAAAGCCTGCGCTGCCGTATGCGGATGTGCGTCTGCTGAATGTCTTGCAGCATACGCTGTGGTTTTTGCCAAACGTGGCCTCCTGCTATGCCATGAAAAACCTGCTTATGCAAAAACAGAATACTTTCTATCATGACTATGCCATCAATGTCTGTGCAGGTGCGGAAGCCGGAATTGGAGCAGCGGCGCTGGAACCGGTTCTGAAATCCATGAAGGACCCGTTGGAAAGCAAGACCATCACGCTTTCCTGCGGCAAACTGACAACGGGTGTTACCGTCAAACCATGGACCGGCATCTTCATGCTTCGCAACCTGTCCAGCCCGGAAACCTATTTCCAGGCTGCATTCCGGGTACAGAGTCCGTGGGAGATCACGACGGATGACGGCAAAAAAGAAATCATTAAAAAGGAATGTTACGTCTTTGACTTTGCACTTGACCGGGCGCTCAAACAAATTTCTGATTACAGCTGCCGGCTGAATATCAATGAGGGCAATCCGGAAAAGAAGGTGGAAGAGTTCATCAACTTCCTGCCAGTCATTGCCTACGATGGCAGCACCATGCGGCAGATCAATGCCGGCGAAGTCCTAGATATTGCGATGGCAGGCACATCAGCCACACTGCTGGCCAAGCGTTGGGAAAGTGCGCTGCTTGTCAATGTAGACAACGATACTCTTTCACGGTTGATGGCCAACCCAGCGGCTATGGAGGCTCTGATGAAAATAGAGGGCTTCCGCAGCTTGAATGAAGATATTCAGACCATTATCAATAAGTCTGAGGCCGTGAAAAAGGCAAAGAAGGAAGGAACAGAAAAACTCACCCCAAAAGAGAAAAAGGAACTGAGCGAAGAAGAAAAAGAGTATAAGTCCAAACGCAAGCAGATCCAGGAGAAGCTGATCAAGTTCGCTACACGCATTCCAGTTTTCATGTATTTGACCGATTACCGGGAACGATGTCTGAAGGACGTGATCACTCAGTTGGAGCCGGGCCTTTTCAAAAAGGTAACCGGCTTGAATGTCAGCGATTTTGAACTTCTGGTATCCCTTGGCGTGTTCAATGACTCGCTTATGAACGACGCTGTTTATAAGTTCAAGAGATATGAAGACGCCAGCTTGAGCTACACTGGCATCAACCGCCATGAAGGTGAAAACCGTGGCGGCTGGGATACGGTCATCACCGATGCCGACTATAATAAGATGTTCGCGTTGCAGCAGGCTTCGATGGAAGCGCCAGCACCCGCAGCAAATGATGTGCCGGAAAATCCGGTGTCGAGCTTTATGAAGGCTGCCAAACCGTTGAGCGAAAAGAAATCCACAGTGGTGGCAAAAGAACCGACACCTTATAAGAAGCCTGAAAGATTTGCTGAAGCGTTGGTGGCACCGAAGCAGGTTGAACCGGTGACACCTGCACCGAAAAAGGAGGTTGATCTTTCCCTGGTAAAGGTAGGCTGCCGACTGCGGCACAAAGCCTTTGGGATTGGAGTGGTCAATCGAATCGACCATGGTGTGATTGCTGTTGCGTTCGGAAATGCTGAAAAGAAATTTCCGTTTCCGGGGGCACTTCTGGATGGCTTCTTGAGCTTGCCGGAGTAACACTAAATTAGAACAACATACAGATAGGCCGATGAACGCATCTGCTTTTAAGAGAGCAATGCGAGCACCGGCCTATTTTTGTAATCTGTTGAATGGTTGAAGGAGGAATGCTATGACGAAACCCAAAACTGACCTTGACGATCTCCACAAACAAAAGGAGAAGGCCGAACAGAAACTTCGGTACTACCAGCACCAGGAGAAAATGCTGGAGCGCCGGATACCAGAACTGACCCGCAAAGCCCGAACTCATCGCCTCTGCATCCGCGGGGGAATGCTGGAAAGCTTCCTAATCTGCCCGGGAGAGCTGACTGACGACCAGGTGATGGAGCTGCTCAAACTCTCATTCCGTCAGCAGGAGGTTGTACTGACTCTGGCAGAGATGATTCACGATTTGCAGGAAGCCCGGAGCGTTCCAGACCCTTCAGGATGAAGGGCGCAATTATACACCGTTCCGGTGCAATTGCGGTCTTGCAGACGGCTTAATGAAACCGGACTGGCGTTCCGTTCGCCATCCCGATTTCATCCCAAGGAAAACTGCATTTTCCTTGCGCTGCTCCGCAGCTATCCTTTTGCAGCTCTCGCCCAGGAACAAAGCGCACCCCGCTCCGTCCCTGGGCAGAGAGTACAACTGAATACTAATCCAGACCGTTCGTCAAGAGCAATTCTGACGGGAGGTCTTTTTGTTTGGAGGTGATACCCATTCCGTGTCCGCATTTCCAAATCACGATCACCCAGCGCAGCAAGGGACAGTCGGCAGTGGCAGGCGCAGCCTACCAGAGCGGCGAGAAGCTGTTTTCTGAGTATGACCAGAAAACTAAAAACTACTCTGGCAAGCGCGGCATCCTGTACACCGAAATTATGCTGCCCTCCTATGCTCCGCCAGAGTACGCCAACAGAGAAACACTCTGGAACTCGGTGGAAGCCGCTGAGAAGCAATGGAACGCCCAGCTGGCCCGGCGCTTTGTATTAGCCCTGCCCAAAGAGGTCCCATCGGAACAGTACCCGCAAATGATACGGGACTACTGTGAAAAGCAGTTTGTTTCCAAAGGAATGATCGCTGACTTTGCCATTCATGACCCCGCCCCGCCCGGACACAATGTTCACTGTCATGTGATGTTGACCCTTCGGGCCATGGACGAACAAGGAAAGTGGCTCCCCAAAAGCCAGAAGGTGTACGACCTGGATGAGAACGGTGAACGCATCCGCTTGCCCTCTGGCAACTGGAAAAGCCACAAAGAAGATACCGTGGACTGGAACGACCAGAAGTATGCGGAGATTTGGCGGCAAGGATGGGCCGATACCGTCAACCGTTATCTGGAAGCAGCAGAGCGGCCAGAGCGGCTCGACCTGCGCTCCTATGAGCGGCAGGGCCTGGACGTGATCCCCACCGTTCACATGGGGCCTGCCGTTGTCCAGATGGAGAAGCGCGGCATCCAGACCAACATCGGCAATCTGAATCGGGATATCAAGGCCGCCAACCAGATGCTATCCGCGATCCGCAAAACTATTCGTGGCCTGCTGGATTGGATTGAAGAACTGGTTCAGGCAGAAAAAGAACTGCTGAAAGAAGACGCAGCCGCCACAGACCTTGGGGTGCTTCTTAATGATTACCTGAACCAGAGAAAAGTGGAACGGAGCGATTGGTCCTGGTCCGGCCAGCAGAAGGGTGACCTGAAAGATTTGAAGGATATATCCAGGGCGATTGCTTATCTCCAGCACCATAAGATCATGACCCTGGAGCAGTTGAACACTGTCCTGTCTGGCGTGAAGCAAAAAGCCAGCCAGGCCCGTACCGGAATGAGAAAAGCCGAAAAGCGGATGAAGGACATCGCCGGGATTCAGAACGCCGTTGCGATTTGTCAGGAACAGAAGCCCATCCATGACAAGTATCTGAAAATCGGCTGGAAAAAGAGGCAGGCTGCCTTTGCCGAGAGCCACCAGGAAGAACTGAAAGCCTACAACAAAGCTTACCGCTACTTGAAAGCGCAGCACGTTGATCTGAATGTGAATCTGGATGCCCTGGAAGCTGAATACAGCAAACTGCAAGCAGATCACGCAGCCTTTGCCCGACAGCTGGAACAGGTGCAGGCAGAGCTGAAACCGCTGAACGAGGTCCGCTACTGGGTCGGTCAGGTTCTGGAGCCGGAACAGGTAGAGAGTCTGGACAATGCCGAAGGTAAGCAGTCGGTGGTGGAGCAGCTTCGTCAGACCTGCGAGCACATCCAGAAACAGGACAAAGCATCTCAGAAGGAAAAAGAACAGAAGATAGAACTGTAAGACACCCGGCTTTGAGAAAAAAGCCGGGTGATTTTTGGGTAGAATGCAAACGAAATCTTGGATTGACAACAGAATGAGTTTGAATTTTGTCTTTACCCTTGTATGAAAACAATGTTGATTTTGAATGGCTTTGTGATATAATTTTTATAAATAATGACGACTATATCGCAGGATAATGTTCAGTAGAAATCTGTGTTACTGATCGATGGCCTAAGATAATCCGATTTATTAAGTTCGGGTGTATCTGACTCCGGTTAGTTGTTTTGTTGTATTTTTAACGGATTAAAATTTATTTTGGATTGTATTTAAGGTAGGGAAGATTGTATGTCTCTCCGAGCAGATCAACGAGATTATAAACAAGCATTCACAAAACATTTACATGCATACAATAACTGGGGTTCCACGGGCAGCGATTCGAGCAAGAGACTTATTTTAGCCTATTGTGTGGAATGTGGACTGAAGTGTGCCATTATGAAACAAGAGCATTTGAACATGGTATCAGAGGCCCAAGAACCAGTTTCGGATGCTCTCAACTCGCATGACTTTCGTAAGATGTTGAAAATATTAAAACAAGTTGGAGTATATACTTTTCCACGTATAAAAACAACCTATCTACAATATGTTGAACCGCACAACTACCATGAATTTTGCAGATACTGTATTAAGCCAGAAAATGAATGTATGGGCGCTGTCCGACAATATGACGAAATTCTTGAAGCAATTGCGAAGTGGATTAAGGAGCACATATGAAAATGAAGCTATATACTTGGAAAGACATTGAACGACACTTTTTATTGAATCAAACGTTATGGAAAAATGCTATTGCTGCAATTGATGTTTATCCTACGGATATAATATTATATTCTAAAAATGATTCGCAAGATAATATATGGAAGATTGTTGAAATATTATTTGGAAATAACTATGATCCAAATAAAAAAGAAATTAAATTGGATCTTGGCACATGCACACTTCCTATTATTGTCGAACGTGATGAGGGTGTCTTTGGTGAGAGGCAAATTTTGCCACTATTTGCAAATGTTTTATACCAATCTTCATCATATCCGACTGAGAAACCAGATCCGCTGAGTCATAAAGTGATTGCTTTTCACTCATATAAAGGTGGTGTAGGAAGAACGCTCTCGCTTTTGACATTTGCCAAAGCATGGTCAACAATTTTTAATAACAATTCCAATAGATTATTAATTATAGATTCTGATATAGAAGCCCCTGGTTTGACTTGGCTTCATCAAGAAAGCATAGAAGATACATTTAGTTATCTGGATTTGTTGACGCTAATTCAAGATAATAAGAGTGTTGACGAAATTGTTGATTTAGCCTGTTCCAAATTGAAGCTGTCCACAATCACAATTGAAACGGATTCCCAAAAGGTCGAACATGTATTTATTCCTACGTATCGTTATGAAGAGCAATTAATTGATCTATATGCAACTCCAGAGAGTATTGCAAATAGTGCAGGAAAAGGATATCTTCTGGCTACTGTTATATCAAAAATTTGTGATCGCCTAGGTTTGTGCGCTGCATTAGTTGATCTTAGAGCAGGAATTAGCGAATTTTCATCAACGCTTTTATTGGATCCACGTGTCAAAAAGTATTTAGTAACTTCGACTTCAACACAATCTATTCGAGGGACTCAAATGCTTTTAAAGTATCTTCTGAAAGGGCTTAATATAGGGGAAGATACAATATTGCCAGAAATTTTTCTTAATATGATTCCAGATTCTTTGTCAGAAAGTGAGAAAAATAATATTTTCACTGATCTGCTTCAATGTTATGAACAGCAAACATCAGAAAATGAAAGCTTAGGGTTTACAGATAATGTAATAACTGAGTTGCCTTTTGCAAGCGAATTGATTCATTTGACATCTACTCACCAAATTTTTGAAAATTTAAACGGACGAGGTATTTATATTAGGATCGCAGAGCTGATTAAACAAAACTATTTTGTTGAAAAGCGCTCTGATATTATCAAGGAGACAGAACGGGATGCTTTGCTTGAAAAGATATACAATTTGGCTTCCTCACAATTGACTGCAGAAGGAAATACAAATTTTGATATCTTAATGACGGCATCTCTAAAATATCTTTCTAGAAGATATACTGATGAGATTCCAACAGCCGTTATAATGGGATCGAAGGGATCGGGAAAAACATTTCTGTACAGGAAAATGAGTGAGGCTGCAGATTGGAGAAATTTCTGCAAAAGCTTGAATAAATCATCTGACAATATTTCTGGATTGTTTTTGCCTATCATTGCTACAAAAAATTCTTCAAATTTCATAAAAACATTGCAAGCGTGTATACAAAAAGCAAAGGATCAATTGCCGGATTGTAATGTTAGTGACAGTGTATTTCTGGATAATGCCGAAGAATTGAAAGGTGTAAAAAACGAAGAAATAAACTGGCTTCAATTTTGGAAACAGCTACTAGTCAAATCGGTTTTTCCGCAATATTCAAGTTTAGAAGAAGTTAATGAAAAATTGGCAGAAAGCCAGAAAAAAGTAATTTTTCTGGTCGATGGCTTGGAAGACATATTAACAAATGTGTCCGAAGATAAAAATGAGCAGAATGCGGTAAGTGTTCTTTGCCAAGACATAATTTCTCAACTGATAGCTAAATATCCCAATATAGGAATAATCATTTTCTTACGCCGAGATATGGCCCAATCTTCGATTGCTGTTAACTTCAAACAGTTTGAGCAAACAAATGAAAAAGCCGAGTTAAAGTGGTCTTCCAATGATGCCTTAAGACTTGTAGTTTGGCTTGTTTCACAGGCCGACCCATCTTATTATAATAATATAAAAGAAATTGAACAGGCATCGCAAAGTGTTATTGATGAAGCTCTTGTGCGTTTATGGGGAAAAAAACTTGGAAGATCCACGTCTAATGAAGCATATTCGTCAAGATGGATATTGGCTGCTTTATCTGATTTTAATGGACAGCTACAGGCGAGAGACATTATTCGCTTCCTGAAATATGCATCAGAATCTCCTAAGAAACCGACTTACAATGATCGCGTTATTATGCCGACAGAAATTAGAACGGCAGTTTCTACGTGCTCAAGTGAAAAAATTGAGGAAGTAAAACAGGAGTATGTATCGCTTAAGCCGATTTTTGAAAAACTTCAAGCCTTACCAGAGGATCATAAAACGCTGCCGTTGTTGCCGGAGTATGCAAAACTGAGTAGTGATGAAGAAAGGTATATGATTCGAGAGGGATATTTGAAAAGAGAAGGAGATGTACTATATCTACCAGAGATTATTCGACATGCACTCGGTTTTAAGTATGGAAAAGGGGCTCGCCCAAAAGTTTTAGCATTAACATTAAAATCATAATATAGCAAAATTGATTTCATAAATATTGAATGAGCCCTTATCAAACATGGGCGCGGACGCGCCAAATTTTATACAAGAGCTGAAAATATTGATAGAAGACACCTGATTCTGAATGAGTCAGGTGCCTTTTTGTTTGGACTTTTTTAAGGAGGAATGCAGACATGGAACAGACAACACAGACTTTGACTACACCGCAGCCGACCCCCGCAGGCACTTTCAGCGTGAAAATTGAGAACACCACCTATGTGGTAGGTGTCCACTTCAGTCAGACTGCAAAAGACACTTTGGAGGACAAAATGAAGCGTTTGATGCTGGATGATGTTAAAACCGCCAATTTTTGAAGCAAAAATTCGGAAGATATTCCCTCTGAATATCTTGACAACGTCCTCCCCAAAGGAACTACCGTCCTTGAGGTAGGCAATGCGTTTGTGAAGAAAGGCTACCGCATCAAGATTTTCAACACCATCAATTTTAAGAAGTCGATGCACTATAATTCCTTCCACTATATCCACAGCGAAAAGGACATCTTGAAGCT
>NZ_NFHK01000054.1:0-16413 GCF_002161315.1 Faecalibacterium sp. An77 | reverse complement strand
ATTTTTTACCCCTGCGAGACTTCTCAGATTTCTAAGACTTCTAAGACTTTTGATACTTTCTCTTATTTTCTCACAGGTCAGTACTTTTTTACAGTCGGGGGATTATGGAGCGCTTACGAAGATTAAATTCTGGTACGATGTTTCCTTGAGAAACAGTTTCAATAAAACAAATGAGTTTCTCATTTTGGCTTAAATGTAATCCGACAGACTTTTACTCTATGTGAAGCTGTCGGATTTACTATTTATCTTATAAAACGTCTAATATTTAAAACGTTTGTCTAAAATCCGGTAAACAGTATGCTGTATCTGTTCAGCAAGCATGACGTGAATTTCAAATTATATGCTTTTATAAGCAGATTAAAATGGTGGCTGTGTTAAAAAGTAGTGGTAACAGATCCTTTATTGTACTTTGTCGTTTTAAAGACGATTTTAAGAAAAAATATTTGGCAAAAAGACTTACAATAAAGTGTTCAAAAAAGTGTGCTAGAAATTTTGAACCGTTTATGATAGTTCTCTGTTATAGCTTGTAAAATAGTTTCATATAGCTTAAAAATATATTTTGCTAAGAATTCTTAATATTATAGATAGCATCAATTAAGATGACAAACTTTTTGCTACATATAAGTTATAATAAGAGATAGTAAAGGATTTCTGGAGGAATTGACATGATCAAATTTGTTGATTATAATGTAAAAAAATATATAGACTCAATTTTGGGAGGGATATCAATGAATCTTGAAGGAATTCTAAATTCATATAAAAAGTGCAAAAAATATCAATTGGAAAGTGAAGTTTCCGAATATATTAGATATATTGATGCTGAGCCATTCTACATTTCTCCCTCTTTTACTCAAGTAAAGACCGATGTCAAGCTTTCAACATTAAATCCCAAATTTGTCCTTTTTTCTGCACCAGGAGCAACAGGAAAAAGCTCTCTTGCAAAATACATTGCATATCGTTTTAATGCGCTATACTGGAATTTAGCTAATGTGAAAATTGGAACAAATAGTTTTGCAGGATCTATTTTAAGCGCTGTTAGTCCAGAAAAATATTCAGAATTTATTCGTGATTTAAATACCGGTGATGTGCTTTTAATAATTGACGCTTTCGATGAGGCCGAGATTGTTTCCGGGAGGAAAATGCTTAACAGTTTCATCTTTGATATAAGTGTCAATCTTAATAAGCATCAGCTGCCTACTGTTTTCTTACTGGCGCGTACAGAAACTGCACAATATATTGCTTCATTCTGCGCGGAAAATCACATTTCAATTGCACACTACGAGATCGGATTTTTTGATGAGGAATCAGCCAAAAATTTTGTTATTAAAAGTATATCGGAAGATAGCACTCCTACAAAAGCAGATATTAATTGTGTTAATTCCTATTATGATGTTATAAAACATAATATTACTGAAGAAGAAAGCAAGTCATTTTTAGGTTATGCACCTGTGCTTGAAGCGATATCTATCCACATTAGAAATTTTCCTAATCGTCAGAAAATGATTAGTGAGTTATCAGGGCAAACTAGTTGTGTATCAATTATCACAAAAATAATGGATGATCTTCTTGTACGAGAACAAACACAAAAAGTTATTCCTGCTTTTATTAAAAAATGTCAGTCGTCTCATCCTGAATTTGCAGAATGGGATAAAGTGTATTCTCCAGAGGAACAACTTGTTAGATTGATAAGCTTGATTCTTTTCAATGATACATCGTATGAAAATTATCGCCTTCCTTTCCTTCCGCCACAGTTAGTAGATGATTACCAGGAACTTCTTAATTCTTTTTTACCTCAACATCCATTTATACGTATAAAGGCAGAGCCATCAGACAACAAACCTATTTTTACGGGCCCAGCATTTCGTGATTATTCATTGGCAAAAGTTATTTTAAATCCCAATTTTTCTTCACTCGCTGAAATGTATTTTGAAGAATCGCAAAGCCAATCTTATTATTCTTCCCAGATCTTTTTTGACTGCTATACAGCAATTTCCAACAACGTAATCCATCCAAATCATATCTCTTATGTTTATGATTCGTTTAAAGCTAAGGCCACCGCATATGAACGCCCTTATATGGAATGCTCTGAAATCACAAAGCTCGATAATTCTAGTAATGTGATTGAATGCCTTACGGTATTTGATATGATGGCAGGAAATAAATGTATTCCTAAACGAAACGAATATGCTACCAGTATGATTTTTAATGAAAACATCTTGCATTTTGACCAACTTGCAAATGTTTTTATTGATGCTCCGCATATCACCGTTTCAATTGGGCATTCTGGCTTCGATGCTCGAATCTATAATTCTTCTGTTATTTGCAAAAATATTGAATGGAAAACAAATAATATAGCTATTGAATCCTATCCGCCAGAAGGGTGCTTGCTTGTGGCACGCGAGGAATTTATAGGAAATAATATTAAGTTTGACATTTTATCCGACTACAATCTGAAAGTGTTTGCTCCAAACTTGAACACATATTATAGATTATATCACTATAATTACAATTTTGAAGATAGTTCCAAACTTGATATCATTAAATTTATTCACGCATTACATTGCATATTAATTGAGTTTAGAACGCATCGCAAAGATACATTGGCCAAAACAGCTGAACGTATCGAGTTTGTTACTGTTGGAGGGAGTAAAATCAAGCGAAAAGTTTTAGAATATTTAAAATGTTGTGGAATAATTTACACTGATGCACACCTCTATAAAATAAATGAATCTAAGATGCAAGAAAAACATATTAATTTTAATGCACTCTCACATATGGATATAGATCAATTGGATTTCGCGTTTAGGGATTTTTGCGAATGGATTAACATGTCATCCGCCAAGGAATAAAATAATTATACCAATAAAAAGGTGCGCCCCGAAGGACGCACCCGACTCGAAAAAAGCTGTCTATGTATAGCAGGGTGTTCCCCGACGGGAACGTCCTGCTTTTCTTTTGCCGAACAGCGGGCCTGCTCTGCCTGCCATGCGGCAAAGGCTTTCTGGTCCTCCTCATTGCTGAAGCTTTCCAGAATCGCCGGATAAAAACATCGGGCCAGCCGCTCGATGACTTCGTCCGGATAACAAGAGTGGTTTACAGCTTTTTTCTTTTTGTTCAACGACACCTCCTGTTCTGGTCCACACACCCAGTTGATCGGAAGCTTTGAAACTTCCCATGTGGAAAAGCCGGCGTTCATACTTTAGAAGCCGGTAAATTTTACAAGCAGGAATTCAAAAATACCCGCCCGATCCGCCCTTCCGCCCGTATGCGCCTGGAACCGCCCTCTCGGGCAGGTCTCAGGGCGGCAAAGCGGGCGGATGAGATTTCCAAAAACAGACGATACTACAATAAAAATCAAGTCTACTGCCGAGATCCGGGCGCGTAGGGCAGGAAATTTTCACTTCCCGCATCATTTCAGATGGCGGGCGGAATCCGGGCACATCAGCTTGCCTTGATCGCGCCCTGCCGAAGTTGGCTAAAAAAGCTAGGCAGATTGTTCGCGCTTTGATTCCATCACCCCTGACAGGTCAAAGCCCAGCGCAGCCAGATACGCAAGGTGTTTATCCAGAATAGCTTGGACCACTTTCCTCTGTTCCGATGAAGTCAGCAGCGTGGGCGTTTGTTTGAAGGTGGTGTTCCAACGTTCCTGCATGATTGTGGCGGCATCGGCAAGTTGACCGTAAATCGAGGTGGTTTCTTCAAGGACTGACTTCCTTTCGCCTGGGGGTGGTGCCAACGACGAGTTGCTTAATGCGCTTCTATGAGTCTGAACCAATTTCTGCTTGGCGGCAGACTTTGCCCTGGACTGGGGGTTCTTGATCTGCTCCAGAAGGGCGTCATAATCCTCCGGTCTAGCTTTGGTCAGCCGCTCAAAGAGTGCGTCCGGCGCTTTCAAATCGCCGGAAAGAACCCGTTGCCGGATACCAGGACACAACTCCTCTGCAAGATCCACGCCTGCCGCGAACAGTGCTGCCCGGCGAACAGCACTGGCGCTGATATGGTTTTCCCGTGCGATCCGCTCACAGGTTTTCTCGGAGGTCTGCTGGTGTTCATTTTGAGCATCAGCAGATGGGACCGGGCGCGTGTGCTGGTTCCCGTGAAATCCATCATGCTTTTCAGCGTCGTACTGTTTACCTACCAGAAACTTTTTCTGTTCGGGCGTCAGGTTCCGACGGCCAAGTTGATGTTTGCAAATCCAGACCAAGACTTCATCCCGTGTTTCCAGCTCCAAATTCCGGACGCTGCACGGAATTTCTGGATGGCTTTGCAGGATTTCATAGCGGTTGTGTCCGTCTACAATGGTGCCGTTCCAAACAAGGATCGGAGCCAGCAGTGCGCCTTCTGCCAAAATGTTTTCTTCCAGCTGTTTGCGTTCCTCCTGGGTCAGGGGCGGAATCTGTGCCTTGAATTCTGGGTCAATGCGCAATGTCTGTGTCATGCAGCCCTCCTTCCTGTATCTGGCAGTGTTCGCCCTGGCGGAGAATGGACGCCAGATTTTGCTGTGCGGTGCTGAGTTCTATCCATGCCTTTTTTGCTTCACGGTACGCCTCATAGAACCGAGCTTTTTCCGAGATTAGCTGTTCGCGCTCGGCTTCGAGCTGTTTCAGGCTGGGTAGCTTGGTAATGTTCTGGGCCTTGAAATAGGCGGCTGCCGCCTGGTAAGCTGTCAGTTCGGCGCGGTGCTGTTCCCTAAAGGTTTCCGGGTTCTTTGCTGTCTTGACCTGCTGGGCAAGCTTCTTGTTCTGGACGTAGGCCAAAACATGACGCCTCAGTTCCTGGTTGGCTTTGATGCGGCCCTCCAGGTCTTTCACTACCTTGAGGGCATCGTCGCGCTTTTCCTGGAGTTCAGCAACCTGAGCGTTTAGTTCTTCCTCGCTGTTCAGATTGTACTGTGTGAAAAGAGACATGGACTTTGCCATCTGCTTGAGGTTGAAAATCTTGGCCCAGTGCTCGTAGCCTGCGCCCTTGCCCGCAGCCAGCTTAGCCTGAATGTCAATCAGACGACTGATGCGGTCGGGGTTCGGATCAGAGCGGCGAAGGCTGGCGGTTTTCTTTCGCTCGGCGTTTTGGGCGAGAGCGGCCAGAACTTTCTCTTTGGAAAAATCATCGCCCAGCTTGCGGGAGGAGATGGGTTTGGTCCGGTCGGCGGTTCGGTAGCTGAACCGCCCTCGGCTCTCACTAACCGTGACTCCATACTCCTGCAAAAGCTGAGCGGAAAATTCATCGAGACTCGTAGCCTTAGCCAAAACAGAACGGATTTGCCTCCGCAGGGCTGCTTTTTCGGTTTCATATTTGGTTTGCCGGATGGGCTGGCCGGAAGCAGCTGTTTTCTGGTTGGCGTGGTCGAGACGGCGTTGGCCGCGCCGCTGCGCCCAGTGTTCCCGTTCTGTAATCCGTTCGCCGGTGCCGTTCAACAGGTCGATCTGGTAGAGTCCGGCCCCCTGGCAAAGTTCCATGGTCTCGACCCGCAGGTGCCGGAGCATCGCGGACGTGCAGCGGTGCTTCATGCCCTCCTGCCAGTCGCAGGGCTTTTCCATATAGGGCTGGCGCGGAATCTCCCGAACCCGGACGCTGCAAATGACAATGTGAACGTGGATGTTCCCGGCTCCGTTGTGTCCGTCGGGGTGGGAGCAGACGATAGCGGGATGACCCGGAAAGTTTTCCTTGCAGAACTGCAGGCCAAGGGCCTGGGCTTTTTCCAAGGTCAATCCATTGTCCGCAGCATCCCGCGGGTCGAAGCTGATGATATACTGATGGGTCTTCACATCGTCAGGAGAGAAGTTTTTGCCGTACTTCCGGTTCGCCAGCAGACAGGCCATGGCAAAGGACTGCCCACCGCATTCCAGGGTGTCCAGTAAGTACCCCTCCCGCAGCTTGGGCTGGCCGTTCTCATCCAGAATCGGCAGGCCGGTGTACTCGTTGTGCTGAAAGGTCAGGTAATGTTCAGGCGCTGTTAGATCGGAGTTCTTCGAGCTTGTATGCTTGATGGTTGCCATACAGTTCTCCCATCTTTTTCTCGGCATCCAGCCGAAAGCGTGTGAGGGCGGACAGCTCAGACAGAACCTGCGCTCGAATTTGTTCTGAATCTTTACCGCCGCTGTTGAAGTGGCGGGCAAGCTGGTTCAGATTGCTGCCGATCTTGCCACACTGTCCTAGCAGATCTGAGAGAATGTTCAGTGCTTCCTCTCCGCCGCCGGTGACAACAATGGTTTGCTTGATGGACTGACTGCGCAGGGAACGACGGATGAGAGTGGAGATGTTGACATGGAGAATCTCACACATGATTTCCAGGTCCCGCTTTTCTTCTGGGGTGACTCTGAACTTGATGAGCTGCGTTTTCCTCGGCGATCCGCTGTGCTGGGGTTTGTGGCTAGTCGAACGAGTGTTGGTCTTGGTCATTGTACCTCCTTGCTGGTTGACTAGCTCCTCTTTGGAGCTATGTATGGTGCGGTGCAGCCGAAGAACGCGCAGAGCGCGAAATGAGCAGGGTTTGGGGAAGGCACTCCCCAACAAGTACGACCGGAGCGTGCGGCATCAATTTCCATTTGTGAAATTGTGGCCACGGGTCGATACTTGCTTTTTACTTTTCCCTCCATTTTGAAAATTTCCATTTCAAAACGGTCTCCAATCGGTCAAAGTAGGAAGTGCACAGTGTCTCCTGCTTGGTAGGGTCGCCGTTCTGATCCGAATTAAGTTCCTGCCCCTGTTTTGCAGCGGCGTTGTCAGGCTCGCCCGCATTTCTGCGGGGTCATGGCGCTGTATCCAGTCCGGACGGCTGATGCAGTTGTCAAAATGCGTATGAAGAATTGCAAACCGGTTGCCCGGCTGCAAGTCTCTCAGAAAGAAAAAGGCCCCGCAGCACCAAAAGATTTTGTCGTGGGTGGAAGGCGGCAAAATGGTTTGGTGAAGCTGCGGAGCGGACAAACAAAGCTATGTAGTAGCTTTCATTGAGTAAAGCGGCTTTGTTGTGGAACAGGGTACCACTGAAAAATGCAAATGTCAACGATTTGTCGAACGAATTGGAAATTGTTTCTAAATTAAAGACAAAGAATTTGGCGAGAATAGAGAAATCTTATAATTCCTATCTTCTCAATGACTAATAAATGGTGGGCAGTTTAAAATCCCGGCGCCGTTTCTTTGGATTGCTCCGGTTCAAGGGTCAAATTGATTTCTCTCAACATAAATCTGCCAGCATTAAAGTGACGATTTTGTTTACATTCTCAAGACATATTGTAAATTTTGTCTTTTGTGATATAATTTTAATCGAATATAGTTGAATTTATACGATATATGAAAACAGGGAAGAAAGAGGTAGAAGCGAGGTGAAAAGTAATGTTTTTCTCTAAAGGAAAAAATAAAAAGTTCCATGACGAATCAAACTTTGAAGAACTTCCAAAGATTTTTCCTCTTTCCCCTAAACAGGATCTTTCACAGACTGATTTGACGGGGTTTGAAGAGTATCGAAGGTTTCTTCAAAGCGCTTTTTCTGAACCGGAAATTCGTAACATTCTGATTACAGGAAACTTTGGCGTCGGGAAGAGTAGTATCATTCACTCTGTCGAGAATTTTTGGCTTTATAAAAACGGCATAATTTCTAATTGGCTAAAACAAAATGGTATTATTCAGTCGATTGTGAAGTGGCTAATACAAAATAGACAGATTCGTTTAATTGCAGATTGGATTAAAAGAAAATTTCAAAATCATCGCCATGGATTTTTATATGTTTCATTAGGAGATTATAGTATAAAACTAAATAACAATGAGAATTCGCAAACCGCTGATAACGGGAGATGTGGAAAGTCCGAAGGAGGAACAAAAGGTAAACCTACGACTGAAAATCTTAACACACTATCTGTGAGTGACGATAAACAAAAAAGTTTTTTAGAGCGCAGATTGATTATTCAAATTTATGCAAGATTTCGCCATGAAGACCTGCCAGCAAGCGGTTTTAAGATGATTCAAGAGCACGGAATTTTTACGAAATGGATTTTTCCGTTCATATGCGGCGTTATGGCTATGCTTATTTTGTTGCTGAGCTTTCATGAACCTATCGGTGAGTTGCTGAACGCAACTCTTTCTGATTTTATTGGAGCAGAATGTATATCCAACATAAGGTCCTGGGGACACTTGTTTTTGTATCTTATTTCGTTTTTATTTGCATCATTTGTAACTTTTGCTGTTGTAAAGGATCAACTTCCCAAATTACAGGCAAGGTCAATCACAATTAAAGCCAATTCCTTGGAAGCAAAGTACGAAAGCACTGCTAGTGAGAGCTATCTGGATCAGCATATTACCGAGTTAGTATATTGCTTGGATCAGATCGCAAAAAAAATACATTATACGGTGGTCTTCGAAGACTTGGATCGATTTGATACCAAAACATGTCTTGAAATATTCACCCGTCTTAGAGAAATCAATTATCTTGTGAATCTCAGGCTTTCTCAAAAAGGTGACAAGCCTTTGCGCTTTATTTATGTTGCCAATGAGAGCATTCTTGCTCATCTGGAACATTCAAAGTTTTTCGACTATATTATGCCCGTGTATCCGCGTTTAAATCAGAAAACAGCCGAACAGATATTTACTGAAAATCTTGTTAAGATAAACAAAGATAAGAAACTTATTGAGGCAAGCAGTAGTTTTGTACGTTTTGTTTCTCCGTACTTGTCGGATTATCGTCTGCAATATACGATTCTGAACGATTACAGTATATTATTTCGACTTTTTCAAAACAGTAATACAAACAAAGCTGAGAACGTAAATAGTGCAGTTGATATTTTAGCGTTGGCAATCTATAAAAATTGTTTTCCGGGTGATTTTGCAAAAATTTGGGCAGGAGAAAGTGATGTTTTCCCGCGGTATAAACCAGAAAAATTTAAAGAGAAAGACAGAATACTTTTAGATTGTCTTTACCCTCACCTTCCACTTCGGATTTTGTATTATGTTGGTTTCAAAAGAGAGGATATCATCGAGTTGCGGAAAACACAACTAAGATATGATATTGCAGCGGCACTTGAAAATGTTGACTCTGAAGTTGACGAATTACTGGTCGCAATGCAAGAACTTTGCAGTGAAACAATGGCTAAATTGTCTCCAATGACTCCGTTGCACAATGGAAAAACTGATGATATATCCGTAGATAATCTTGTAAAAATGATTCGATATATGGTTTATAACGGTTACAAAAATTGGGATTGGCTCTTTAAAAGCAAAAATATCTATGCCATCGTTGTCATTTCCGCTTTAGCTTGTGTTATTTGCCCTGACAATCAAGATGAACTTGACACTGTCTTTTTGGATTCCCTTTTTAAATTAGCCAACTTTGATACTACTAAAGATAAATGTATATTTGAAGAGTGTCATGAATTCAGCGAAATATCGAATAGACGTGATCTATCAACGCTTGAAAAAAAAGTTTTGATTTATGGCACCGGGAAAAATTACCACGGAAACTTTACTTTTAATGGGAACATATTGCTTAAAGATTGTGTCCGTGAGTGAGAGGTGATTTCTTACGGAAACAGTATATGTATCAAGACTAGTTGCCTCAAAAGAAAGTAACGGAATGTGTAATGGACTATTCAAAGAAGATGAAAATTTTACACAAACCAAGAAATTAGAAGGGGAAAGTGGGGCCTTAGAAGAATTTTTTGAACAATTATATTGTGCAAAAGGACTTCATGTTGCTATTATATGTGCTGACCATATTGAAAAAAATGAAATAGAGCAACTGTTTGTCAAGAAAAGCTCAAACTGTCGGAAAAGATGTTGTGTACCTAAGAGGGCTTTCCAAATTTCAAATCTAACTAAAAAAAATACTATCTCCTCTTCTGACAATAAATATTACTACCAAGAAGGATGTTATTGGGACTGTATATCTTTGCAAGGGGTGTCTATTTTAAGGGTATTTGAAAAAATTATTGATTGTCTTACGGCGTTAGATAAAAATACCCAAAAAGCAAATACTCAACTTGAGGCTATGTATGCTATTGAAACGGCTTTTCAAAAATCAGGAATTAATCCATGTTTAAATGCTCAGTATATGAACGAACTATCGAATAGCATTCTCTCAATTGCTGACACTGGGGCAGGATATGCAAGTATTTATATTTTACTGATATTGCAAGAAAGTTGTTTTGAGATATTTCAAACAGATGGAATCTATTTTCCAGTACATATTGAATATGTGGTCAAGGGAACTGTTCCACCAGAGGAAATAATCAAAGAACAGCGCAAAACAATTGAAGAACTGAACGAAAAAATCAAACAACTGAACAATACAGTCGAACAACTTACGAAAAGGTCGGAAAATACTAAGGCAGGTTCTAAACAGAATGAAAATAGATTTGAAACAGAAGAGAAGTCGACGCCAGAAATAAATGAAAATTCTTTTACGACTAAATATAATGATAAAAAAGTAAAAGAGAATATGCCAATATATTCTCCTGCGAAGCCGAATCCAATACAAACGTTTAAAGATGACGATAATGGTATTCCTATGACTGAAACAGGACGCGATAATTCCAAAAAATTTAATTCTATAGAAATCCAAGAACGATAAAAATAAAACAAATAGAGGCAATGCTTTATGATTGATGAAAATAATTATGAAAAAAGAAAATCTGCATATGCAAGATATGAAGAATACGTCAATGGCAGAAGCAGTCAGACTGATAATCGAGGCGGTTTTGAGAGTTGCGGAAACTTTCGGCAGGGGTTATCCATCTATCAGATGGATCAGCGTACACTTGAAGCCGGAGCTGCCTGCAAATGGGATTTTGATAACTGTGCCGGAGTGCCGCTCGATTATGATATCGGCCGAAAAGTCGTCTACGCAGATGGTTCCGATGCACATACGTTGCTAATTGGAGCAACAGGATCAAAAAAAAGTCGACTAATTGTTATGCCGACGATCCGCGTTCTCACATCAGCCAATGAGAATATGATTGTCTCTGATCCAAAAGGCGAACTATATGAACGAACGGCAGGATTTTTAAACGAAAATGGTTATCAAATCCATACAATTAATTTACGGGAACCTCAAAAGGGCGATTGCTGGAATATGCTTGCCATCCCCTATCAGCTATATTGCACTGGCGATACGGATAAAGCATACGAATTTATCAACGATATGACGATTAATTTAATTCCTGTGGCAGACAAAGATCCTTACTGGGATTACAGCTCCCGAGATTTGTTGTTCGGATTGATCTTGCTGTTGTTCAAAATTTGTAATACAATGAAACTGTCGGATGAATTGGTCAATATGCAAGGTGTGCTGCACCTGAGAGAAGAACTTTTCATTGCCGCAGACAGCGATCGAATTCAAAGATCTGAGCTCTGGCAATTTGCAAAAGAAGACGCTTTTATCCGTGTGCGATTGATTGGAACTGTTATCTGTCCGGAAAAAACGATGTCATGCATCCTCAGTACGTTCGATCAGCATATGTCCTGTTTTTCTCTTCAGCCAAAAGTGGTTGAAATGCTGTCTTGCTCTAGTTTCGATTTAAATGATATTGGCTTTACAAAAAGTGCAATCTTTTTGATTATGCCGGACGAAAAGACTACATTTCATAAGATTATTTCTATTTTCTTGAAACAGATATATGAGATGTTAATCGATAATGCCTTTAAAAAGACAAAAACCGGACGATTCCCGTCCAGAATCAATTTTATATTAGATGAATTTTCTTCCTTGCCGACCATTCCAGACTTTCCGCAGATGATTGCTGCATCCAGAAGCAGAAATATCCGGTTTGTCTTAGTGGTTCAGTCAAAGCATCAGCTCAGGCAAAGATATCAGGAAGAGACGGACACCATTATGTCCAATTGCTCGAATTGGATGTTTCTGACGTCTCGAGAAATACAGTTGCTACGGGAAATCAGTGAACTTGGGGGCACAACCGGAACAAATTATCAGCCGTTGCTTAGCATATCAAAGCTCCAGCATATGGACAAGGAAAAGGGAGAGTGCCTTGTTTTTTGTGGCAGAAAAAAGCCTTATATTGCAAAACTGCCGGATATTGAACTGTATGACAATGGCAACCCGCCTGCATTGGATATGCCGATACGAAAAAATCGCCAAACAATACAAATCTCGTATAAATTTTTCACACAGCTTGTTCATCAATTTAAGCATACAGCAGAACTGTCAAAAGAAACGCTGGACAGTTCTGAAGACTTGATGGACATACAAGAGGAGCTGGAAAAGAAATTTGACGAGCTCTTCGGTAAAAATGATGACAGCGATTCAACGGATATGTAGTATACTTGAAGCATCATTGCGTTTATATATTTTTACTATTGACCATAAGGAGTGCAGTAATGGAAAACGAAAAAAAGAACCCGTTTATGGGAATGGTTGATGTTGGTCAGGCCGAGATTATTTTGAATCAGTACAGGAGAGATCATCCCCAGGATACGGCTGGCGCAGAGCATTTGCTGGATGATTTGCTGGAGGCCCTTAGGGCAGAAGAACAGTTGGTAGGTGATGCTGATGATTTTCACAATTTTTCTGTCTCAATATCCAGAGTTCTAAATGACAATCAAAAAACATTGGAGATCGTTGAAGCAGGTTTGAAAATTTATCCGCAAAACACAGATCTCTTGGCAGACGCAATAAAATATGGTTATAGCTGTGGTGAACGGGGAAAATGCAAGGAATGGTATCAGACGCTGAAAAATATTGATAAATCACGCTGGACATGGCGGGCATTTTCCTTCTTGATTGATTATCTGCTGGCGGAGTGGACATCTTCTGACCAAGCGGATTATTCCATAGAGGACATTTTGGCTTTGGCAAAAGAATACCAGGAAAATATTCCAGATGAGGAAGATGCCTGGCTTTGCGAATTTGAAATCTATGATGGTACAAACCAACGTGAAAAAGGAATCCAGGTGTTAGAGAAAGCAATTGAAAATTTCCGCTTTTGCCCTCGGTGCTGGCTGCGTTATGCAGATATTATGATGGATCGCGGAGACTATGAGAAGGCGGAACCGATTATCCGTAAAATGTGCAAAAATCCAAAAACTATAGAGAGAGTTAATACAGCTTATATGTATTTTCTGGATGCCCAGTGCAAGATGCACAAATTATATAACTCGGAAGCCTATGAGAATGACGAAGTGGAAAAAAAGGATGTTTTGCCGGTCTATAAGGCATTCAAACGGGCGCTTTCCGCACGTGGCCTTAGAGAAAATGTCAAGAGCCAGATCGAGGAATATCTTGTGGATTTATCGAATCAAACTGGTATCGCTTTTTCGGACGAGGAATATAATTAATGATTTGAAATTGGGTATGATGCAAAATAAAGTTATCAAAATGCGTTCTTGATTTTTAATGAAAAATATAGATAAGGTGTAATAAGTGACGAAACTGGAGGACAAAACACTTAAGGTAATCCATGCCTAAAAGATTGAGAAGGATATCAGAGAAAATTCAAAGCGATGGGACACTGCCAAAAGTGTCAAAAATATTATAGAGGAAGTCTGCTCTCATTCTGGTCTATACGTGACTGCACCACATGACCGGTCTACAACAAGAGAACAAAAAACACATGAATATGAATTAATTGAAGAAAATCTTGGAGGATATCTCGGTTGCTGGCCGATTTCATTTATTTCCGGAAACTGTAAACCAATTTTCGAAAAACTATGCACGACCGATAAAAATGCAGTAAATAGATCTTCTATCATAAATAGAGGTTTACAGACCGGTTTTGATAGCCACATTCAAATGTATTGACATTGCATGCTGCTCCTCTTATACTATTCTTGAGGTGATACGTAATGTCAACCATTAACATGAGCATCCGGGTAGACCCTGAACTGAAAGCCCAGGCAGAGTATGTACTGAATCAGCTGGGAATGACCATGAACGGCACCATCAATATGTTTTTGCAGCAGATTGTACGGGAGAAAGCTGTCCCGCTGAACCTTTCCCTGAACGCCGAGCAGTCCCTGTATGCCGATCTGCTTTTCGCGCAGTCTGACCGGGCCAAGGGATTTATAGGGCGCAGCGCACAAGATGCCCTTGCGGACATGGATTCCATCATCGCCGCGGCAGAAAGTCAGACAGACCAATGAGCCAGCCAAACTACCAGATCATCCTGGCGCGGCGTGTGGACGGGATGCTCCTGCGGCACGTGTCATTTCTGGCTCGTGTCAGCGTTCCCGCTGCCAAAAAGTTCCGCGCAGAGTTTGCACATCTTTTGGAACGTCTGGAACAGAATCCCATGCAGTTCCCGGTAGAGGAAGAGCTAAATCTTCCCTCTGGCCAGTATCGTTCCGCACTGGTTGCCAAGAGGTACAAAGCTGTTTTTATGGTAGAAGGCAGCACCGTCTATCTAGATGCCGTCCTTGATTGCAGGCAGGATCATTCTGACCTGACGTTATAATTTGTTCCATGATGGAGGAGGATGTTCTATGACCGCTGTCATCTATGCCCGCTATTCCTCCGACAACCAGCGGGAGGAGTCCATCGAGGGCCAGATCCGCGAATGTACCGCCTACGCAGAGAAAAACGGTATTACCGTGGTCAAACACTACATTGACCGCGCCTATTCGGCCAGAACTGCAAACCGGCCAGAGTTTCAGCGAATGGTAAAGGACAGCGAACGGCGGCTGTTTGACATTGTCCTGGTCTGGAAACTGGACCGTTTTGCCCGTGACCGGTACGATGCAGCCCACTACAAGCGCATTCTTCAAAAGAACCACGTGAAACTGGTATCTGCCACCGAACCTATTTCGGACAGTCCTGCCGGTATCATGATGGAAAGCATGCTGACCGGCATGGCCGAGTATTATTCGGCTGAACTGTCCGAGAAGATTGTGCGCGGCATGACGGAGAACGTCCTGAAAGGGAAGTACAACGGCGGAACAGTCCCGATCGGCTATGTGATTGACGAAGATCGCCACTTCCAGATCGACCCTTTAACAGCGCCTTTTGTGGTGGAGGCCTTCAAGCGTTACGCCGAAGGCGCTACTATGAAAGAGGTTATGGACTGGCTCAACAGCCAGGGCGTGACAACCAACCGCAATCAGAAATTTACCTATAACAGCGTCCAGACCCTGCTGACCAACCGGCGCTATATAGGGGAAAACCGGTTTCAGGATATTGTGATGCCGGATACGATTCCGGTTATCGTTGAGAAGGAACTGTTCGACCGTGTTCAGGAAAAGATTGCCAAAAATCGTCGGGCCCCAGCCCGGCACAAAGCAGAGGATGATTATCTGCTTACCACCAAACTGTTCTGCGGGATGTGCGGAGCCATGATGTTTGGCGAGTGCGGCACCGGCCGGAACAAGGTTGTCCACCACTATTACAAGTGCGCCAATGCCAAGCGCACACGAAGCTGCAAAAAGAAAACGGTCCGCAAAGTCTGGCTGGAAGACCTGGTGGTAAATGCCACAATGGAAATGCTCAAAGATGACCAGGCCATCGACGCCATTGTGGAAATGGTGATGCAGCTTCAAGAACAGGAAAACACCACGCTGCCCCTCTTGGAAAAGCAGCTGAAGGAGACTGAAACCGGTATTCAAAATATGCTTAAAGCCATCCAGGCCGGCATCCTGACCAGTTCCACCAAAGAGCGTTTGGAAGCTCTGGAGGCCCAGAAGAAGGAGCTGGAAATCAAGATCACCGAGGAAAAGCTGGCCAAACCTAAGCTCAGCGCCGACTTCGTCAAATTCTGGCTGACCCGGTTCCGCAAGCTGAACCCGCAGATTAAGAGCCACCGGGAAACCCTGGTCAACACCTTTGTGAATGCGATTTACCTGTATGATGACAAAGTGCTGCTTACCTTCAACTACAAAGAAGGTACCAAAATCATTTCACTGAATGATGTAGCCGCTCTGGCTGCTTCCGGGGAAAGCGGTTCGGATTTGGGTTGCTTGCCTCCACCAAATTGCCGCAGCGTTTTTTAGCGCTGCGGCTTATTTTTTGCGTTTTTTGCGTAAGCGCTCCATAATCCCCCGTGAGGGATAAAGAAAAGAGCTCCCATAAGGAGCTCAAATCGGTTAAAATTATTTGAGTTTGCAGTACGTGGGAAGGCTTTCAGCCCAGGGGAGCAGCGGAACCAGTTGTTCCTCGGTAGGATTTTCGCCCAGTTTGGGCAACTCCTGCAGCAGGAACAGCAGGTAACCAAAGGGATCCAGACCATTGCGCTTGGCTGTCTCGATCACACTGAAACATAGGGCACTGGCATCGGCACCCTTTGCGGTGTCGCAGAACAGAAAATTCTTGCGCGCCATGACGAAAGGTTTCACCGTGCGTTCGGCAAGATTATTGGTCAGTTCTAGGCGGCCGTCCAGAAGCACGGCGTTCAGCGCCTGCTTCTGGTTGAGAGAGTAGGCTTTGGCCTTGCTCAGCGCAGTGCCTTCTGCCGCCTCGAAGCTGTCCAGCAGTTCCCAGTAACT
>NZ_NFHK01000053.1:0-16615 GCF_002161315.1 Faecalibacterium sp. An77 | reverse complement strand
CACGAGCGAATCCAAACGAAAGCAGGAGTGGCTCCGCTAACGCTCCGCCACTCCTGCTGAATCCTAATATCCTACACTTGGGGCTTTTTTGTACTGTCCACACAATTTGGACCGGTTCACTCTGGTTTTCCAGAAACACCGGGCGTTTTTGTCATGTTCTCAAGGGCTCAGACCGGGGCCTCAACGGCCTCTGTGCTTGGCCTTTTTCTTCTGCTGTTTCAGCGCAAAGCGGCGTTCTGCCTCCGCCTCTTTTTGGGCGCGCTGCCGGGTCTGCCGGAGCTGTTTGTTCTGCTCCTGCTGCAGTTTCAGGGCCTGCTGGGACTTTGTGCCCACGCCGCGGTCCTGCAGCTGCCGTTTGACCTCCCGCTGCACCCGCTTGGGGTTTCTGGAAGCGGCTTTCTCCGCTGCCGGCACCGCCGGTCCAAAGGTTAAGGCATGGTACTGCCGGAGAATCAGCTCATAGATTTCCCCGTCCCGTGGTTCCGTTCCAAAGGTCACCTTGGCCGCCGACAATCTGCCGTTCTCCAGGCGCTCAAAGACGCCCACCCAGAACGGTTCCTCAAAGTACACCGTCAGTCTGCTGGTTCCTGTGCTCATGACAATCCCTCCTGAAACGATTGCGATGAGCAAAGAACGGACAACCCGGAGGGGCAGGTTACTTACCCCGCCCATCGGGCGGGACGGCCGGGCTACCTACCGGCTCTGGTGCGGCGGGGCCGCACGTTGCGTTTTTATCTTTGCGTTGTATGTGTCTCTCCCCTGTCCCGGGCGGCAAACGCCTCCTTTTCGTCTGTGCTTTGCCCGGGGCAGAGCTTCCTGGGGTTATTATAGCAGAGCCGGTGTCGTTTCACAACACCGCTCTTTTCAAGCAGAAAACCGCCCCCGGCAGGCGGGAGCGGTTTCGCATGAATGCATTTTCTGTTACAGGAACAGGTTGGCAAACAGGACAATCAGCGGAATGGCGATGAGGGTGCGCTCCAGGAAGATGATGAGCAGCTTCCAGAAGTTGAGGGGGATCTCGCTCTTGATGATGATGGCGCCCACCTCGGTCATGTAGATGATCTGCACCAGGGACAGCACGCCGATGATGAAGCGGGTCTTGACCGATTCCACACCGGTGATCAGCAGGGCGGGGATGAACATATCGGTGAAGCCGATGAGGGCCGCCGGGGCCACTGCAAAGGCCTCCTCCACCCCGAACAACTGCAGATACAGCCCGATGGGATAGGAAATCCACTGGAACACCGGGGTGTAGGTGGCGATCATCAGGGCCACCATGCCCCAGGCCATGACTACCGGCACCAGGTCAAAGAACATGCCCACCACGACTTCCATGCCGCTGGAGAGAATTTTGCTCAGAGTGAACTTTTCAGCCCGCTGGCAGCTCATCTCCAGCGCATAGGGCAGCAGCTTGGTGTTTTCAGGCAGGTCCTCGTTGATCTGCTTGCCAGTCTTCTCCTGATAGGTGTCGGGAATGGTGCTGATGGGCGGGATGCGGATGCCGATGACCGCCAGAATGATGCCCACCAGGCAGATGCACAGATAGAAGGACGGGAACAAGTGACTGACGTTCACCGTGTTGGCGATCATCAGGCAGAACGGAATGGACACCAGAGAGAAGTTGGTCATGATGTAACCGGCCTCCCGCTTGGTGTAGAAGCCCTTCATGTACTGCTCACGGGTCAGGATGACGGCGGCGTTGGACGCGCCGAACCAGGAGGCAATCAGGTCCACCGAAGCACGGCCCGGCACATGAAACAGGGGCCGCACCACCGGCCGCAGCAGAACCCCCAGAAACTCCATGATGCCACAGTCGGTCAAAAACGGCAGAATGAAGCTGAAGGACACCACAATGCACAGCAGGGTGTTGCACAGGTCCAGCATGGTGACGCCGGTGTCCGCCGAGGTCACCGCCTCGGGGCCAAAGCCAAAGACAATCATGCAGGCAAAGATGGCGCCCAGAATTTTGGACCCCAGATAGAAAGGGGTGGTGTGGAACGCCTTGCTCAGGTAGGTGTTTTTGCGGATGAAATCAGGCTTGAACACCATATCAATCACGCCCATCACCGCCGACACCACCAGGATGCCCACAATGATGTAATTCATGCTGACGCCCATCAGGTTTTTCAAACCGGTCTTGAGGAAGTCCAGCAGTGTGGTGAAGGAATCTCCCTGGGGAATCGGCACCAGAAACATCAATACGCCAAACGCCGACCCAAGAATGAACTTGAGCAGGTTTTTGGGATTGACGGCAGTGGATTTGGTCATAACTTTCTCACTCCTCACAAATCAATCCAGACGCCGGGGTTACAGCGCTTCCACCCGCTGCATGGCCTCAAACAGCATATCTTCGGTGACGGGGTACGGGATGTGCTCCATGTCGGGGCTGTGAACGGCTTCGGTCAGCACCGGTTCCAGCACGCTGCGGTCCAGGGGAACATTCATCTGGCCCAGGGTGGCGGGAATGCCCAGATCGTCCATAAACCGGCGGATCTTCTTCATCTCGTCGGTCTGACCGTCCAGAGCCAGCTGCACCAGCACGCCGTAAGCCACCACGTCCCCGTGGAGATAGGCCTCCTCGAAGCCGGACAGCAGCACCAGGCCATAATATACCGAATGTGCCACCGCGCCGTTGTAGTTTTCATCCACCAGCAGGGACACCAGGCCGGTGCTCACCACATTGGCCAGGACTGCCTCCTCCAGCGCCGGGGTGACCCGGTTGGCCTGGCAGTCGGCCATGGCGGCCGCGCCGTGCTCCAGCAGCGGGAAACAGCACATTCCGCTGATGGACCGGGCCAGGGCCGAGCTGTGGGGCAGAGACTCGCCCCGGGAGGAGAACTGGCACTCATAGTATTTGCCCAGAGTATCCCCCATGCCGGCCCGCAGATAGCAGGCGGGCGCCGCCGCGATGACGCCGGTATGAATAAAGCAGTGGATGGCCGGGCGGTCAAAATAATCGAAGTGGTCAAAGCTGCCGTCCTCCCGGTACACCACCGACAGGGCGGTGGTGCCGGCGCAGGTGGCCGCGATGGTGGGGAACGTGAACACCGGCAGTCCGGCCCGCCAGGCGGCGCCTTTGGCGGTATCCAGCGCCTTGCCGCCGCCCATGCCAAAGATCATTTCCGCGCCCCGTTCCTTGGCCAGAGCGGCCAGCGCTTCCATCCGGCTGACGGTGCAGTCGGTTCCAAAGACCTCCTGGGCCACGATTTCCAGGCCGCTGCCCTCCAGGGCCTGCCGCAGAGCAGGGGCCGCCGCCTCCATGGCCTTGGGTCCGCCGATCAGCAGGGCGCGGCTGCCGTACAGCTTGCACACCTGGGGCACGGCGTCGTAGGCGTCGGGGCCGATGGTATAATTTGCAAAATAGGTTGTTGCAGACATAGGTCCTCCCCTTCCCTGCCGTTTACTTGAGCAGCTCCGCCATCCGGCTCAGGCGGCGGATGGCCTCATCGATGGTCTCCTCCGAGCGGGCAAAGTGCAGACGGATCAGGTTGTTGACCGGCTCACGGAAGAAGCTGGAACCCGGCACCGCCGCCACGCCGATCTCCCGGATCATCCACTCGCAGAATTCCAGGTCGCTGTATCCGGTGAACTGGGGCAGATTCAAAAAGTCCTGAATATCCACCATCACGAAATAGGTTCCCTCAGGAATGTTGTGCTTGAGGCCGATTTTGTCCAGTCCGTCCAGGAAACGGCTGCGCTTGCGGGTGTAGAGGTCCAGCAGGCCATCGTAATAGGACTGGGGGAAGTTCAGGCCCACCACGGCTGCCTCCTGCAGGGGTGCAGGAGCGCCCACCGTCAGGAAGTCATGGACCTTCTTGGCGCCCTCCACCACTTCTTCGGGTCCGATCAGGTAGCCCAGGCGCCAGCCGGTGATGGAATAAGTCTTGGACAGAGAATTGCAGGTGATGGTGTGCTCATACATCCCCGGCAGCGATGCCATGCAGACATGGTGGTTGGGGGCGTAGACCATGTGCTCATACACCTCGTCGGTGATGACAAAGGCGTCGTACTGCAGAGCCAGCTGGCCAATGCCCATCAGCTCCTCCCGGGTGAACACCTTGCCGCAGGGGTTGGAGGGGTTGCAGACGATGATGCCCTTGGCTCCCTGGCGGAAGCCGTCCTCGATCAGGGACAGGTCAAAGTTGTACTCCGGCGGCACCAGAGGCACATAAATGGGCTCTGCGCCTGACAGGATGGCGTCGGCGCCGTAGTTCTCATAGAAGGGCGAAAAGACGATGATCTTGTCGCCGGGGTTGCAGATGGTCATGACGGCGCACATCATGGACTCGGTGCCGCCGCAGGTCACCACAATTTCCTTGTCCGGGTCGATGGTCCGGCCAATGGCACGGCCCTGCTTTTTGGCCAGGGCCTCGCGGAAATTCTCGGCGCCGTAGGTCACCGAATACTGATGAGGGCCTTCATAGGCCACCTTGGCCAGAGCGTCCAGAATTTCTTTCGGGGGGGCAAAATCCGGAAATCCCTGGGAAAGGTTGATGGCTCCATATTCATCGCTGATTCGGGTCATACGGCGGATGACGGAATCCGTAAAAGTCCCGACGCGGTCACTCAGTTTAGGCATAGTGGTCTTCCTCCTTGATCTTTCGACACGATGTCATTATAATAGGGTGTAACGTAACGTTACAGTCAAGAGGAAAGTTGTATATTTATGCAGAAAAATCCAAATCCATGTATAAATACAGGCGAATTTGCCCGTTTATGCAATACCAACAAGCGGACCCTGCTCTATTACGACGAAATCGGGCTGTTTCGGCCCGCGTTCACCGACGAAAACGGCTACCGCTACTACAGCGAAAACCAGTGCGACCTGTTTTTCACCATCCGGTGTTTGCAGGAAATCGGGATGCCCCTCAAAGAGATCCGCAGCTACATCGACCACCGCAGCCCCGAGGCCCTGCAGCAGTTGCTGGGTCAGCAGAAGCTGAAGGTCCAGCAGGAGCTGGAAAAGCTCCGCCGGATTGAGCAGGTCATCGACAACAAGCTGGGGCTGGTGGATCTGAGCCGTCAGCCCCAGGTTACCGCCCACATCGGCAGCGTAGGACTGGAACAGCTGCCCGCCGAATATCTGGTCGTCAGCCCGCCCATCAACACCGACGACCACGACCAGGTTTTTGCCGCCCTGTGCAGCCACATCGGCTACTGCAGCCGCCACCGGCTGAACGCCGGCCATCCCTATGGGGCCATGGTTTCCACCGAATTCCTGGCCCGGGAGCAGTGGGGCTGCTACTCCCACTTTTTCACCAAGGTAGTGGACGAGCCCAAAGGGCATCCCTGCCACCAAAAGCCGGCGGGCGAATATGCCGTGACCTATCTGGCCGGGGATTACTACAACGCCGCCCCGGCGTTCCGGCTGCTGCAGGAATATCTGGCCCAAAATCACCTTCGCCCCGGGGCCTTCTGCTACAAGGAGGCGGTGCTGGACGAGGTGTCCATGGCGGACCCTTCCGGCTATCTGACCCGGATTTCGGTGCAGGTGTTCCAGTAAGTTTTTCGCGTTTTCCTGCGGGGCATTCCTTGAAGTCTGCCCCGCTTCACCCGGTCATTCAGGAAAGAAGGGATGGTATGATCAAACTCAACCAAGACGGGCTCCATGCAAAGCCAGTGTGCTGCGACCTTTGCATGGAGTAACGGCTGTCGCAGTGAAATTTTGCTGGCTTTGCTGCCTGATGCATCTGCAAGGAGGAAAGCCCGCATATGAAATACGTCAACGCCAAAAACCTCCTTCCCGAATCCCTGGTCCGGGAGCTGCAGCGGTACATTCAGGGCGGCTATCTGTACATTCCCGCCGATGCCGCCCAGCCCAAGCGCTGGGGTGAGGTGTCCGGCTACCGCCAGGAGCTGGAACGCCGCAACCGGCAGATCCGCCGGGCCTATCGGGAAGGCACATCCATGGAGCAGCTGGCAGACCGCTACAGTCTGTCGCTCTCCGCCATCCGCAAAATCATCTATCGCAAATAACCTTCCGGGGGCTGCTGCGCAGCGGCCCCTTTTCGTGTATACAAAACGGTTCTGCATCATCCGGTGGATGGAAATCCCCCGCCCTTTGCGGTATCCTGAGACCATCCAAACAACCGGAGGACACCATCTATGTGCACACGTTTTCTTCACCGCGGGGATGACATCATCACCGGCTTCAACTTCGAGATCGACCTGTCCGTCTGGGACCACCAGGTGGTCCTGGAAAAAGACCGCTTTTTCATTGGCATTCTTCGCCCCGACGGAGTCCGCCACTCCTATCACGGCGTTCACCGGAACGGCAATGCGGGAACCCTTCTATACGTCCATGGCAGCCCCGCCGGTGCCTACCGGGAAGGGCCCGACTGTCTGACCATCGCCGACCTGACCGAGCGGTTCATCCGGGCGGAAATCACCTTTGACCAGGCTCTGGCCCTGGTCCAGACCCGCCGGATTGTCTACGCCCCCGACGCCACCATGCAGGCCATGCTGTCCGACCGCCAGGGGCGGGTATTGATTGTTGAGCCGGGCATCGGCTGGCGGGCAGAATACGCCCCCTATTCCCTGATGGCCAACGCTTCCCTGCTGGATCCGGCAAGCACCGCTCCCTTCGCGTTGCCGGGGGACGACCGCTATCAGCGGGCCGAACAGCTGCTGAAGGGCAGCAGCGCCGGCTTTTCGGTCCGGGACGGCCTGGCCCTGCTGGAGGAGGTCCATCAGGAGGGCATCTGGGCCACACGGGTTTCCTTTGTCTATTCGGTTCGGGAACAGGCGGTCTACTACACCGAAAACAACCGCTTCGATCGGATACAGGTTTACCGGTTCCCGGACGGACCGGGCCTCCCCTCTTCCCCCCACCGTTTGACATTGTATTGACAAGGGGCGCGATTCGCGCTATACTGTAACCCGACAAGGGCCGCGCCCATCTTTGGCGCAAAAAGCATCCTGCCTGCGTTTATTTTTATCAAGCAGCAGACAAAAAAGCGCGTTTCCCTGTCCAAAAACTACATACTGGGGAGCTTGTAAACAGGCTGAGAGGAAGGTGTGACCTTCGACCCGTAAACCTGATTTGGATAATGCCAACGTAGGGAAAACAACGCTTTCTTTTTCGGAGATGCCAAGTCAGGCATCTCCGATTTTTTAATTTTCTTCCGGGAGGAGGCTGAGAGAGACGGAATCCGCGGCCCGGCCGCGGCGGACCAAGGGGAGCGCCTTGGGTCTTGTAGTACAGCGATGGGAAGCCGTGTTCCGGCGTGAGAGGAAGCCAGCAAGCTTCGACCGACCTTTTATGGGCAAAGTTTACCCATTTCACCCATGGGAAACGTCGCTGGAACCGCCGTTTCTCACATTGCATCTCAGAGGAGGATCTATCATGAAAAAGACCAACGTTCACAAGCTCACTGTCGCCAGCATCCTGTGCGCCGTCGCCGTGGTGGGCAGCCTGTTTTCTTTCCCGGTATTCGGCAGCAAATGCGCCCCCGTCCAGCACATGGTGAACATTCTCTGCGCCGTGCTCCTGGGGCCCCAGTATGGCATCGCGGTGGCCTTTGTCGCCAGCCTGCTGCGGAACCTGCTGGGCCTGGGCAGTCTGATGGCCTTCCCTGGCAGCATGATCGGCGCACTGCTGTGCGGCCTGGTCTACTGGAAAACCAAGGCCCTGCTGCCCACCCTGCTGGCGGAAGTGTTCGGCACCGCCGTTCTGGGCGGCCTGTGCGCCTATCCGGTGGCCATCCTGCTGATGGGCCAGAGCGCCGGCAGCATCGCCTTCTATGCCTACATCATCCCCTTCCTGGTGTCCACCGCCGGCGGCGCCATCCTCTCGGGCATCATCCTCTATGCGCTGCGGGATACCGGTGTCTGGGCTCAGGTACAGGCCACCCTGCGGGGCAAAGCATAACAGGAGGAAACCTTCATGTTTCAGGAAATCGCAGCCAACGTGCGGGCCAAAACGCCCCTGATCCACAACATCACCAACTATGTCACCGTCAACGACTGCGCCAACATTCTGCTGGCCTGCGGCGGCAGCCCCATCATGGCCGATGACATCGGCGAAGCAGAGGAAATCACCGCCCTGTGCAGCGGGTTAAACCTCAACATCGGCACCCTCAACCAGCGCACCATCCCCGCCATGCTGGCCGCCGGGCGGCGGGCCAAGGAACTGGGCCATCCGGTGGTGCTGGACCCGGTGGGAGCCGGCGCGTCTACTCTGCGGACCTCCACCGCCCTCCGGCTGCTGGAGGAGGTCAAGCCCACGGTGGTCCGGGGCAACATCTCCGAGATCAAAACCCTGGCTCTGGGCAGCGGCAGCACCAAAGGGGTGGACGCCGATCTGGCCGACCGGGTCACCCCGGAGAATCTGGACCAGATGGCTGCCTTTGCCTGGGAATTTTCGGCCCAGTGCGGCGCCGTTCTGGCCATCACCGGGGCCATCGATCTGGTGGCCGACCCCGACCGTGTTTTCTGCATCTACAACGGACACCCCGACATGAGCCGGGTCACCGGTACCGGCTGCCAGCTGTCCGCTGTGACGGCGGCCTATCTGGCCGCCAACCCCGACGATCCCCTGACAGCCGCAGCGGCGGCTGTCTGCGCCATGGGCCTGTGCGGCGAAATCGCCCACGCCCGTCTGTCCCCGCTGGACGGCAACGCCAGCTATCGAACCTATATCATCGACGCCATGTACAACCTGACGCCGGAAGCACTGGAACAAGGAGCACGCTATGAAATGCGATAAACACACCATGCTGGTCTATGCAGTGACCGACCGGGCCTGGGTCGGCCAAATGACCCTGGCCCAACAGGTGGAGGCTGCCCTCCAAAACGGCGCCACCTGCATCCAGCTGCGGGAAAAGGACCTGGACGAGGCCGCCTTTCTGCAGGAGGCCCGGGAGATGGCCGACCTGTGCCATCGCTATCACGTCCCCTTCATCGTCAACGACAACATAGATATTGCCATCGCCTGCCACGCCGACGGCGTCCACGTGGGCCAGGATGACATGGCCGCCTCGGACGTCCGCAAGCGGGTGGGTGACGACATGATGATCGGTGTGTCGGCCCACACGGTGGAGGAAGCGCTGGAAGCCGTCCGCAACGGAGCCGACTATCTGGGCCTGGGGGCGGTTTTCTCCACCTCCACCAAGACCGACGCCGGAGCCATGTCCTTTGACACCCTCAAGGCCATTTGCGACGCGGTGGACGTGCCCACCGTGGCCATCGGCGGCATCTCCCCTGCCAACATCCTGCAGCTGAGCGGCAGCGGGGTGGACGGTGTCGCGGTGGTCTCGGCCATCTTCGGCGCGCCTGACCCCGGTCAGGCCACCGCCCGTCTGGTGGAGTTGTCCCGCCGGATGGTAACCGGACAATAAGGCCCAACCCATTTGGACGAATCGCTCCCGGCCCCGCCGGGGGATTCACAGTGGCACATTGGGGGCACCACCTTTTGCCGCTTTAGAAAACAATGCTGAACCCGAAAGGAGAACCACATCATGAAACTCAAGACAGCATTGACCATTGCAGGCAGCGACTGCAGCGGAGGCGCCGGCATTCAGGCTGATCTCAAAACCATGACCATGAACGGAGTCTATGGGATGAGCGCCATCACCGCCCTGACCGCCCAGAACACCACCGGTGTGACAGGGATCTCGGAGGTGACGCCGGCGTTTTTGCAGCAGCAGATCGACATGGTCTTTGACGACATCCGGCCGGACGCCGTCAAGATCGGGATGGTATCCTCTGCGGCCCTGATCCAGGTGATCGCCCAGCGGCTGAGCCATTACCAGGCCCAGAACCTGGTGGTGGACCCGGTGATGGTGGCCACCAGCGGCTCGGCCCTGATGGAAAACGACGCCGTCGCCACCCTCAAAAAGCTTCTGCTGCCCATGGCCACCGTCATCACCCCCAACATCCCCGAGGCAGAGGCCCTGTCGGGCCTTTCCATCCAGGATGAGGCCGGGATGGAGCAGGCCGGCAAAGCCCTGTATGAGGCCTTTGGCTGCGCCGTCCTGGTGAAGGGCGGCCACAGCATCAACGACGCCAACGATTTGCTGTACAGCGGCAGCGGGGCGGTCTGGTTCCAGGGCAAGCGCATCGCCAACCCCAACACCCATGGCACCGGCTGCACCCTCTCCTCTGCCATCGCCTCCAACCTGGCCAAGGGCTATTCCCTGGAGGATTCCATCCGCCGGGCCAAGGACTACCTGTCCGGCGCGCTGGCCGCCATGCTGGATCTGGGCAAGGGCAGCGGCCCGCTGCACCACGGGTTTGACCTGCGGGGAACGTTTGCAGAAAGCATGGAATAAGAACACTCTGAATGTCTGAAAGGAAGGCAACCTATGAGAAATTACACCACCCAGATGGACGCCGCCCGGCGCGGCATCATCACTCCTGAAATGAAAGCCGTCGCCGCCAAGGAATACCGCACCGAGGAGGAAATCCGGGATCTGGTCGCCAAGGGCCAGGTGGTCATCTGCGCTAACAAGCTTCACACCTGCATCGACCCCAACGGCGTGGGCTCGATGCTGCGCACCAAGATCAACGTCAACCTGGGCGTCTCCCGGGACTGCAAGGACTACGACGTGGAAATGCAGAAAGTGATGACCGCCGTTCACATGGGCGCGGAGGCCATCATGGACCTGTCCTCCCACGGCAACACCCAGCCCTTCCGCCGGAAGCTCACCAGCGAGTGCCCCGCCATGATCGGCACTGTTCCGGTGTACGACAGCGTCATCCACTACCAGCGCGATCTGGCTACCCTGACCGCCAAGGACTTCATCGACGTGGTCCGGCTCCATGCACAGGACGGCGTGGACTTTGTCACCCTCCACTGCGGCATCACCCGCAAGACCATCGAGCAGATCAAGAAGCACAAGCGGAAGATGAACATTGTCTCCCGGGGCGGCTCTCTGGTCTTTGCCTGGATGAGCATGACCGGCCAGGAGAACCCCTTCTACGAGTACTTCGACGAGATCCTGGACATCTGCCGGGAGTACGACGTCACCATCTCTCTGGGCGATGCCTGCCGTCCCGGCTGTCTGGCCGACGGCAGCGACGTGTGCCAGATTGAGGAGCTGGTCCGGCTGGGCGAGCTGACCAAGCGCGCCTGGGCCAAGGACGTCCAGGTGATGGTGGAGGGCCCCGGCCACATGCCCATGGACCAGATCGAGGCCAACATGAAGATGCAGCAGACCCTCTGCATGGGCGCTCCCTTCTACGTTCTGGGCCCCATCGTCACCGACATCGCCCCCGGCTACGATCACATTACCGCGGCCATCGGCGGCGCCATTGCCGCATCCGCCGGGGCGGCTTTCCTGTGCTACGTCACCCCCGCCGAGCACCTGGCCCTCCCCAACGTGGCGGACGTCAAGCAGGGCATCATCGCCTCCCGCATTGCGGCCCACGCCGCCGACATCGCCAAGAAGGTCCCCCATGCCCGGGACCTGGACGACGCCATGGCCGACGCCCGCCGGACCTTTGACTGGGAGAAGCAGTGGGAGTGCTCCATCGACCCAGAGACCGCCAAGCAGATCCGTGCCGACCGCGCCCCCGAACAGGAGGACAGCTGCTCCATGTGCGGCAAATTCTGCGCGGTGCGCAGCATGAACAAAGCCCTGAACGGCGAATACATCGACATTCTCTGAGTCCTTCCCTCCGACAAAGCAAAAGGACGCATCTTTGGCCCACCGGGCGTGAAAGATGCGTCCTTTTCATTTTTGATCGACAGTATGATGTGTTTTTCTGCAAAGCATAATATCTTTACAGCTTATTTTGACCCCATTTGGCCTCTCAGGCTGCCGAATTCTCCCGCCGCATGGCGAAAAAGCCGATGAAAATGGTCCAGACATAGGCGCAGGTCTTGGGGATCATCAGCATGCCCACCAGAGGCACCGTATCGGCCCACAGAACCACCGGGATATAGAACCCGAAGCTCAGAACGATGGTCAGCCACATCCAGCGGAAGGCCCGGTCCTGATGGCTCTTGGCGCTCTGATAAAACAGAACAATCACCAGCAGGCCCAGCAGCGCAAAGGGGATGTTGCGGTAGATACCCCAGGACAGAGGAGCGTTGGCGCTCAGCCACTGGTTCTGGGGCATCAGGCAGAGCAGCACCCGCACCCCGGCCAGCAGGTACACAGCGGCCGTCAGTTCCCTGCGGCCGGTGACCTGGTAGCGCTTGCGCCAGACGTAGTAGAGCAAGACGTAAAACACCGTCATGGTCACCGAGGTGATGGCTTTGCCCAGGCCCAGGGGGACGGTGTAATTCTCCAGGCCGGTGGTGCAGAGGGCCACAGCCCGGGGCACCAGATGGAAGGAGTCCCCTGCCCCCAGCACCACAGCCATCCAGCCGAACAGCCGGAACTGGGCATTGCCCTTGCAGCCCCGGATCATCAAAATACCTACCGTGATGACGGTGGTCAGATAGACCACGTCAAAAAGCGTTTCCATGATTGCCTGCATAAACTCATTCTCCTTTTGTTGTTGCAGATCTATTTTGCACCGCGGTCCGGGCCAATATAGCCCGGCCGTAGTTGCGTCCAAACAAGAGCCCGGCCAGGAGCAGCGACGCCCCCAGCCCCGAATAGAACACCGCGATGAACCGCTCGGGCGCCAGGCCCGACACCCGAATTCCGATGCCGCCGCCCATCATGACCGCCATCATGGCGAAGGCCTTGGCGTCAAAGAACTTGAGGAAAAACTGCCGCTCCTCCCCATAGCCCTGGATGCGTCTGGTGTGTTTGCCCACCAGGCGGCCAAATACAAACACCTGGAACACCGCGAACACCGCCGCTGACAACAGCAGATTCAAGCCGGCGGCATATCCTTTGTAAGACTGCAGACCAATCCGCAGAATATTCACTCCTGCGGCGCTCCACACCAGGCAGGCCAGCAGCAGGAGGGTTTCTCGCTTGACTTTCATACCATCCTTCCCTTCAAATGAACATCGTTCAGTTTGAGCCGTAAAAAATTCCCACCCGGGGCGGGAATTTCAATAGAGGGTTCTGCGGACAATCTCCAGCACCGCGGAGGGGTCATAGTCCCGCCGAAGCAGGGCCGACAGCATCAGCGAAAAGAGGACATCCGCAAAAATCTCGGGGGTAAAATGGTCGTTGAAGGCATCGGTGCGAATGCGGGGATCTCTCCGAAGTACAAAGCACAAACCATCCAGAATGTGCTGCCAAGTCTGCTGCATTCTCCGTTTGCCGTCCGGCTTCTCCTCCTGCATAAAGCCCAGCGAGTGGAGGGTGAAAAAGCCGGGATACTCCCGATATCCATAGGCCATCCGCTCATACATCCAGGTGATACAGGCCTGGGTGTCCTGAAAAACGGCGCCGTCTTCCGGCTGATGGAAAATCTCACACCAGATGCTCTCCACGGCAGACCCCACCAGCTCAGACTTGGAGCTGAAATAGTTGTAGATCGACCCCACCGACACACCGCAGGCGGCGGCCACCGAGCGCACATTCAGCGCCGCAATCCCCTGCTGCCGGATCAGTTCCCGACTGGTGCGGAGGATTTCTTCTTTGGATGTGACCACTGTGTTCATCTCATCACCTCAATCTGAACATTGTTCAGTATACAGACCCAAAGGCCATTTGTCAAGGGGAAATTTCTTTCCAGAATGATTTTTCAGCGGTCCTTGTACATCCGGACCACCAAAAATCCCGCCGCCAGGGCGATCGCGGCGGCAATGGCGTTGAAGACGATTTTCATTGCTTTGCGCTCCTTTCGTGGACGATTATCCATTGTATGCAGTATAGCAAAACAATGTTTCCCCCAGGTTTCCGTTTTGTGAAGGGCGGGTGAAATCTGCGTGGACCGTTCCATCCTGTGCGATTGACTTTCGGCCCGGGCCCCACTATAATCACAGCAGATACATCATCATACCGAGGATACAACCATGAAAACCATTTATTACAATGGCGCCGTTTATACCGGCGCGCTTCCCCTGGCGGAAGCCTTCATCGAGGAGGACGGCCGCTTTGTCTTTGCCGGCACCAGCCGGCAGGCTCTGGAACACCAGCAGGACGGCGACCGGCTGGTGGACCTGGCGGGTCAGTTCGTGTGCAGCGGCTTCAACGACAGCCATATGCACCTGCTGGAGCTGGGCTACACCCTCCAAATGGCGCCCCTGGCCCAGCACACCGGCCGTCTGGCCGACCTTCTGGACTGCCTGCGAGACTTTTTGAAGCAGCATCCACGGCAGAACGGCGCCTGGCTGATGGGCCGGGGCTGGAACGAAGATTTCTTCTCCGACGTCCACCGGATGCCCGACCGGCACGACCTGGACCAGGTGTCCACCGAAGTTCCCATCTGCATCACCCGGGCCTGCGGCCACTGTCTGGTGGTGAACAGCCGTGCCCTGGACCTGCTGGGGATTTCCGCCCAGACGCCCCAGCCGGCCGGCGGCCGAATCGGCCTTGCAGACGGCGAACCGGACGGCCGCTTCTTTGACAACGCCATGGAGCCGGTCTACGCGGCCATTCCTGCGCCTGACATCGAATCCCTGAAAGAGATGATTCGGCTGGCCTGCCGGGAGTTGAATGCCCGCGGCATCACCAGCAGCCAGACCGACGACTACTGCGTCTTCCGGGCCATCCCCTGGCAGCAGGTGGATCAGGCCTATCAGGAGCTGAAAGAAGCCGGCCAGCTGACGGTGCGGGTCAACGAACAGTGCAACTTCGCCACCCTTGCAGACCTGCAGGGCTTCATTGCCGCCGGTAGACAGACCGGCAAGGGAGACGACCTGTTCCGAACCGGTCCGGTCAAGATCATCGGAGACGGCGCTCTGGGGGCCCGTACCGCCCTTTTGAGCCAGCCCTATGCGGATGATCCGTCCACCTGCGGTCTGCCCGTATACGACCGCAAAACCCTGGAGGAGATGATCGGGCTGGCCCACGCCCACGGGCTGCAAACGGCCACCCACGCCATCGGGGACGCCTGCCTGGACTGGGTGCTGGACGCCCTGGAAAAAGCCCTTACAGCCCATCCCAGAGCCGACCACCGACACGGCATCGTTCATTGCCAAATCACCCGCCCCGACCAGCTGGAGCGAATCCGCCGTCTGAATCTCCATGTGTATGCCCAGAGTATTTTCCTGGACTATGATATTCACATCGTGGAGGCCCGGGCCGGCCGCCGGCTGGCGGCCTCCAGCTATCACTGGAAAACCCTGATGGACCAGGGGGTGACGGTCAGCAACGGTTCCGACTGTCCGGTGGAGCAGCCGGATGTGATGGCCGGCATCCAGTGTGCCGTCACCCGCACCACGCTGCAGGATCATCTGGGTCCTTACCTGCCCGACCAGTGTTTTTCCGTTCAGGAGGCGCTGGACAGCTTTACCATCGCGGGTGCAAAGGCCAGCTTTGAAGAAAGCTGCAAGGGCCGCATTGCCCCGGGCTATCTGGCAGACTTTGTGATTCTGGGAGAGAATCCGTTTGCGGCGGCTCCTCAGGAGCTGCACGCCATCCCCATCCGGGCCACCTATCTGGCGGGCCAGCCGGTCTACCAGGCCGACACCCTCTGATATACCTTTTCGCTCTGGGCGCCGGTTTTCCTTCTCTGTAAAAGCCGGCTTTCCCCTTCCCCGCTGCGCCCTGAAGAGCGCCACCGTCCAACAAACAGGAGGTCCCCATGCTGCTCACCTACCAACCCGCCGACGCATCCGATCTAGACGCCCTCTTTGCCTTTAACAAGGAACTGATCGACCAGTACGAGGACCTGAGCCAAATCCCATACCAAAAGGTTCTGGCCTGGGTCCGCCAAAAGCTGGAACAACAGATCCAGGAATATACCTGCATCTTCGTGGACGGCAAAAAAGCCGGCTACTATCATTTTTCTCCCATGGACTCCGACACCATGGAATTGGACGACCTGTATCTGTTCCCTGCCTTCCGGGGTCACGGCATAGGCACCGCCGTGATTCAAAAGTGCTGCACCGAAACATGCCAGCCCATTCTGCTGTATGTCTTTCAAAAGAACACCGGGGCCATCGCCCTCTATCAAAAGATGGGCTTTCAAATCCAGTGCACCACCCAGAATGTGAGCCGTACCCGCTATATCATGCGGCGTGGCTGAACAGCAGAAAAGAGCCCTCCGCACGCTGAACCGCCCCATATTGTGCGGACAGTACAAAAAAGAGGCCTGCAAGGGGTAGAACAAGCGAATCAAAGACTGGCCTGGCGAAGCGAGAGCGGAGCCAGGCCAGTCTTTGTCTGGAGCCGCTCGTGGTTATAGAAGTGGATGTACTCGTCGATCAGATCGTTGGCCTGCTGAAGTGTCTTGAGCTTTTGGCGGTAGATGCATTCTGTTTTCAGGATACTGAAAAAATTTTCGGCCATTGCGTTGTCATAGCAGTTTCCGCGTCTTGACATGGAAGGCGTAATGCCGTAAGATTGAGTCAGCTTAAAATATCCGTGTGAGGTATATTGAAAGCCTTGGTCGCTGTGGAGCTGCAACTCCCCAGCGACTTTCTCTTTCTTCATGGCAAGGCGAATGGTGTCCAGCACCAGATTCACCGTTTGCTGGGTTGCAGTCTTGTAGGCCACAATGCTGTTGTCGTATAAATCCCGGATCATGGACAGGTACAGGACACCTTGTTCCGTATGGATATAAGAGATATCTGTGACCCATTTGCTGTTAGGTCTTT
>NZ_NFHK01000052.1:0-16862 GCF_002161315.1 Faecalibacterium sp. An77 | reverse complement strand
AGCTTCAAGATGTCCTTTTCGCTGTGGATATAGTGGAAGGAATTATAGTGCATCGACTTCTTAAAATTGATGGTGTTGAAAATCTTGATGCGGTAGCCTTTCTTCACAAACGCATTGCCGACCTCGAGGACGGTAGTTCCCTTGGGGAGGACGTTGTCAAGATATTCAGAGGGAATATCTTCCGAATTTTTGCCTCAAAAATTGGCGGTTTTAACATCATCCAGCATCAAACGCTTCATTTTGGCATTTAAGAAGCCATTTCGATGGGGGATAAGCTTTTCCAAACGAGTTAAGATTTTTAATTTCGGGGTCGCAATGATTAAGCTCCGGAAGCTCATAGGATCACGCACATATCAAATATGATATTGACTTTTTATATCATATCCGATATAATAATAGTGCAAAGCAAGCCAACAGGCTTTGCAGGGAGGTGGAGTCTAATAAGGGAAGTAGAACTCTATTCCACTGCGGATGGCGATGAACCGGTAGCAGACTTTTTAAATAGTCTGCCGCCCAAGCACCAAGCCAAGGCTTTCCACGAAATAGACTTGCTGGCAGAGTTCGGCAACGCTCTAAAAGAACCCTATGTCAAGCACATCAAGGGTGACATTTGGGAACTACGAATTCGTTTTTCCTCTGACATCTCCCGTATCTTCTATTTCACTTGGCAAGCCGATACTATAGTTCTTCTGCACGGCTTTGTAAAAAAGACGCAGAAGACACCACCGCGGGAAATTGGAACTGCACAAAAACGCATGGAAGATTTTAAGCATCGAAATTCATAAATAAGGGCGGTATCTCATTCAAAATTTGATTAATAGCAGAACGAACACAAAAGGAGAAAAAACATGAGGTACAGCGACTACAAAAAGGAGGTATTTGCAGAAAACCCGGAAGTAAAGGAAGAGTATGACCGCCTGGCACCGCAGTACGAAGTGATTCGCGCGGCGATTGCCAGTCGGAAAGCTGCTGGACTGACCCAGAAACAGTTGGCTGAAAAAATGGGCACCAAGCAGGCAAACATCTCGCGCTTTGAAAACGGGAACTCCAACCCCTCGTTGGATTTTCTGCAAAAAATGGCGTCCTGTATGGGCAAGACGCTGCACATCACCTTTGAGTGATGGTATAGGGCCGCATCGGGCAACCGGTGCGGCCTTTTCTTTTGCCCACTTGCTTTTTTCAAAAATTAGCTGTTTTAACATCATCCAGCATCAACCGCTTCATTTTGTCCTCCAAAGTGTCTTTTGCAGTCCGGCTGAAGTGAACACCTACCACATAGGTAGTATTTTCGGTCTTCACGCTGAAAGAGCCTGCGGGGGTTGGCTGCGGTGTAGTCAAAGTCTGTGTTGCCTGTTCCATGTCTGCATTCCTCCTTCAAATGCCAAATAAAAAGAACCCGGCTTCTTTCCAAAGCCGGATGCCTTACAGTTCCATCTTTTGTTCTTTCTGGGATGCCTTGTCCTGTTTCTGGGTGTGCTTGCGGGTCTGACGAAGTTGTTCCACCACCGACTGCTTACCTTCGGCATTGTCCAGACTCTCTACCTGTTCCGGCTCCAGAACCTGACCGACCCAGTAGCGGACCTCATTCAGCGGCTTCAACTCTGCCTGCACCTGTTCCAGCTGACGGGCAAAGGCTGCGTGATCGGCTTGCAGCTTGCTGTATTCAGCTTCCAGGGCATCCAGATTCACGTTCAGATCAACGTGCTGCGCTTTCAAGTAGCGATAGGCTTTGTTGTAGGCTTTCAGTTCCTCCTGGTGATTCTCAGCAAAGGCTGCCTGCCGCTTCTTCCAGCCGATCTTCAGGTACTTGTCATGGACGGGTTTCTGTTCCTGACAAATCGCAACCGCGTTCTGAATCCCGGCGATGTCCTTCATCCGCTTTTCGGCTTTTCTCATTCCGGTACGGGCCTGGCTGGCTTTTTGCTTCACGCCAGACAGGACAGCGTTCAGCTGCTCTAGGGTCGAGATCTTGTGGTGCTGGAGATAAACAATCGCCCTGGATACATCCTTCAAATCCTTAATATCACCCTTCTGCTGGCCGGACCAGGACCACTCGCTCCGTTCCGCTTTCCTCTTATCAAGGTAATCATTAAGAAGCAAAGCAAGGTCGGTGGAAGTGGCTTCCTCTTTCAGCAGTTCTTTCTCTGCCTGGACCAGTTCTTCAATCCAATCCAGCAAACTCCGAATGGTTTTACGAATGGCGGACAACATCTGGTTGGCTGCTTTAATATCCCGGTTGAGATTTCCGATATTGGTCTGGATGCCGCGCCGCTCCATCTGCACCACCGCAGGCCCCATGTGGACGGTAGGGATCAAGTCCAGACCCTGCCGCTCATAGGAGCGCAGGTCAAGCCGCTCCGGTCGGTCTGCTGCTTCCAGGTAATGGTTGACGGTATCAGCCCAGCCTTGCCGCCAAATCTCCGCATACTTCTGGTCGTTCCAATCCACGGTATCTTCCTTGTGGCTTTTCCAGTTGCCGGAAGACAAACAGATGCGTTCGCCGTTTTCATCCAAGTCGTACACCTTTCGGCTCTTGGGGAGCCACTTTCCTTTTTCGTCCATGGCACGAAGGGTCAGCATCACATGGCAATGAACATTGTGTCCGGGCGGGGCCGGATCATGGATAGCAAAGTCAGCGATCATCCCCTTGGAAACAAACTGCTTTTCGCAGTAGTCCCGGATCATCTGCGGGTACTGTTCCGGCGGAACTTCTTTGGGTAGGGTCAGCACAAAGCGCCTGGCCAGCTGGGCGTTCCATTGTTTCTCGGCAGCCTCCACCGAGTTCCAGAGGGTTTCTCGGCTGGCATACTCCGGCGGCACGTGAGCGGGCAGTATAATTTCGGTATACAAGATGCCGCGCTTGCCGGAGTAATTTTTGGTTTTCTGGTCATACTCCGAAAACAACTTCTCCCCGCTCTGGTAGGCTGCGCCTGCCACGACAGACTGCCCCTTGCTGCGCTGGGTGATCGTGATTTGGAAATGCGGACACGGAATAGGTATCACCTCCAAACAAAAAGACCGCCCGTCAGGATTGCTCTTGACGAACGGTCTGGAATCCTATTCGGTTGTGCTCTCTGTCCAGGGATGGAGCGGGGGCGCTTCTGCCCTGGGCGAGAGCTGCAAAAGGATAGCTGCGGAGCAGCGCAAGGAAAATGCAGTTTTCCTTGGGATGAAATCGGGATGGCGAACGGAACGCCAGCCCGGTTTCATCCAGCCGTCTGCAAGACCGCAATTGCACCGGAACGGTGTATAATTGCGCCCTATTACAATAGGGTTGGATCTCCTCGAGCTTCCTGCAAATCGTGAATCATTTTTGCCAGGGCCAGTACGACCTCCTGCTGACGAAATGAAAGTTTCAGCAACTCCATCACCTGGTCGTCGGTCAGCTCCCCTGGACAAATCAGAAAACTTTCCAGCATCCCGCCTCGGGTACAGAGACGATGCGTGCGAGCCTTGCGGGTTAGTTCCGGTATCCGGTGCTCCAACATTTTCTCCTGGTGCTGGTAGTAGCGGAGCTTCTGTTCGGCCTTTTCCTTTTGGTCTTTCATGTGGTCCAGCTTTTCACTCATAAGTCTCCATCTCATTTATAAATGATGAAATTGGCAGAATGTTCCACACAATTTTCTATCAAAACGATTTTCATTATGCTGCATTCATTCTGCCGGGCTTATGAAAAGGCAGGCATTTTTCTTGCTTTCATCATCCTGCAAACAGATGATTAAGCACTACTGGGGTATTAATATCAAAAAAGTCTTTATTTGAGTTCAGAATTCATTGAAGATTAAAGGATCATTCGGATTGCAATTACTGTATGAATATGCTATGATTACGTTGAAAACCATTTGCGTTTCAACTGATCAAACAGGGAGTGTGTGAACAGCCATGAAGCGTTTGCAGGATATTGCAGATCAAGTTGGTGTAAGCCGGACAACAGTGTCCAATGTGCTGCACGGCAACACCAAAAAAGTTTCCAAGGAGATGATCCGGAAAATTTCGGAAATTCTGAACCAGGAGGGATATGTCCCGGATACATCTTCCCGTGAGCTGACCCGCAAAGGGTCCTGCATCATTGGACTGGTGCTGGGCTACAGCTGTGTCCACGGAATTCCTGCTCTGCGCGATACATTTGTGGCAGAACTTCTGTCTGGTGTAGAAGAGACAGCCCATCGAAACGGATATTACGTCATGCTGATCGATGGCCAGGACAAAAATACGGACCAGGTGGCAGAGATTGCCTCCCGATGGAATGTGGATGGTCTTGTCGTCCTGGGACTGGACGAAAAGAAATACAAGGAGCTGCGCAGGCAGCTCAACAAATATATGGTCTTGATTGACACCTATCCCGAGGCAGAGTATCACTACGTCAATGTGGGGATCGATGATTTCGGCGGCGGCGCCATGGTTGCAAAGTATCTGCTAGACAACGGGTACACCCAGGCCATCTTTGCCGCCGAGTGTGATGTCGGCGGAGACCATTACCGCTGGAAAGGATTTCAGCATCAGATGCACTCTGCCGGGATTGACTGCGGAGAAGAACGCCATATTCTTCTTCCCGAGGATATTTCTCTGCGCCGTGTCATGTACGGCCACTATTTGGATCGCTTTGTCCAGGCCGGGGCTGTAGCCCTGGCCTCTGACTATGATGCGGCAGAAGTGATGAATTATCTGCAGGACCACGGCATACAGGTGCCGGAGCAGGTCTCGGTCACCGGGTTTGACGACTGCATCTATGCAGAACTCCTGCGTCCCCCTCTGACGACAGTGCGTCAGAACGTCCCGGCCAAAGCAGAGGCCGCCGTGGAACTGCTGGTGCGTCTGATTCGGCAGGAACCGGTGGAGTGTAAAAATTACGTTCAGCCTGTTGAACTGATCCGCCGCAACTCGGTGCGCGAATCAACCCCCAACGCCGCGCCCCAGTCAAAAGATCTGCACAAAACCCACAAATAATTCTTGTGGTATTTATCAGTTTCGTAGGAAACGTTGCGCAAAACCCTTTTCAAATCCTCTTCGGTTTCGTATAATGAGCTCGTCAAAAAGACACGCTGCGCAGCCTGTCAGAACGAGACATATACAAACTGGAAGAGGATTTGTTTTTTGTATCCTGGATGGAGCAGACAAAAAACGAATTCCGGAAAATCTGACTGAACGTCGTGGAGGATTTTATCATGAGAAAGATTTCGCGCAGATCGTTTTGAAGGCTGCCACCGCTGCCTGCGCACTCACCGCACTGACCGCCTGCGGAGGCGGCAATGAATCTGCCGCTGTTTCTGTGGCCAAGGACGAAAACGGAGCCTATGTGGACACCCTGACCATCACCCTGGGCCGTTTTGCAGAACCTTCCGCCGCTGCCCTGTTCCCTGAAGGGCAGACTTTTGAAGACAACGCCTACACCCGTTACATTGAATCCAAGCTCAACGTGGATCTGGTGGACAGCTTTGAAGCATCCGGCGACGCTTACACCAACCAGCTGGCCACCTGCATCGCCTCGGGCGAACTGCCCGACATCCTGACCGTCAACAGCTATGACACCTTCGTCCAGATGGTAGACAACGGCCTGACCTATGACCTGACCGATCTGTATGAGGAATATGCCTCTGATTACATCAAGAGCCTCTATGATTCCTACGACGGCCGCTGCCTGGGCATGGCAACCTTTGACGGCCGGCTGATGGGCATTCCCGGCACCAACCCCGACAACAGCGTCCCTGTCCTGTGCTGGATGCGCAAGGACTGACTGGACAAGCTGGGCCTCAACCCCGACCCCGACGGCGACCTGTGCATCACGCTGGATGACATCGCCGCTGTGGCCAGGGCCTTTGTGGACGCCAATGCAGGCGGCAACAGCACCGTGGGCATGGCTTTTTCCGGCAATGATATCGGCGATGCCATGTGCATCGCCAACGCCATGGGCGGCTACATCGACCGATGGATCGAAAACCCCGACGGCACCATGAGCTGGTCCACCCTGGAGCCTGAAGTCAAAGCCGCCTGGGCCAAGATGAACGAGTGGTACGAAGAGGGCATTCTGGATCCCCAGTTCGGCACCCGCACCACCGATGACATCAACGCCATGATGATCAACAACGAGCTGGGCATCGTCTTTGGCGCATGGCACATCCCCGACTGGCGTCTGAGCAGCGTCAAGGCCCTGGTGCCGGAGGCCGAGTACATCGCCTATACGGTGGCCGATGACAGCGGCATCGTGCACACCTATCACGAAAACGCCGCCGACCGGTTCCTGGTGGTCAGCAAGGACTGCAAGTATCCCCAGGTGGCACTGGAAATGCTGAACATCCTCTATGACGATCTGGCCCACGCCACCGCGGAAACCGCGCCGGAGGTCATCGCCTACATCAACGCCGGCGGACACAACGAGGGCCGTCCCTATTACATGGAAGTCCTGCCCTCCAACAACCCCTCCATTTACTATACCGAGCACATGGCCGTCATCAACGGCGAGATGACCCCTGAGGAAACCACCATTGCCGAGAACAGAGGCTCTTCCCAGGCCATTCTGGACTACCTGAAGGATCCCCAGAACGTCACCGAGGAAACCCTGGGCGGCTGGCACTTCTATGAGTCCCGCATCATCGGCCTGGGCGCATCCATCGATGCGCTGGAAAAGAACGGCAACGCCGAATGGATCACCCCCAAGTATCCCCCCACCACCCCCACCAGCGAGCAGAAAAAGGCAACCCTGGACAAGACCGAGCTGGAGGCCTATGTGGCAATCGTGACCGGCGCACAACCCATCGATTATTTCGATACCTTTGCCAGCGAGTGGAAGCGTCTGGGCGGCGACGCAATCGCCCAGGAAGTCCAGGAATACTTTGCACAGTAATAAAGGGGGTGGAACCGGATGAAAAATCAGGTCAAAAAGATCCATACAAACCAGGCCTATCAACTATATTACCACGGCATGATGCTCCCTGGTTTCATCTTCCTGATTCTGTTCAACTTTGTTCCGATGTTCGGCGTCATCATGGCCTTTCAGGACTACAAACCCGCCAAAGGTTTTTTCGGTTCTGACTTTGTGGGCCTCAAACATTTCAAATACCTGTTCGAAATGCCGGACAGCTTTGAGCTGTTCCGCAACACCCTGATCATCGCCCTGGGCAAAATCGTCTTTACCACCATCATGTCCATCGCCTTTGCGATTCTGCTCAATGAGGTCAAGAACCGGACCCTGAAAAAGTCGGTTCAGACGGTGGTTTACCTGCCCCACTTCCTGTCCTGGGTTGTGCTGGCTCTGGTCATCAAGAATCTGTTCAGCCTGGACGGCTCCATCAACGCAATGCTGGGCACCTCGCTGAACTGGCTGGGCAGCAACTCCCTGTTCCAGCCCCTGCTGATCCTGACCGACACCTGGAAAGAGTTCGGCTATGGCTCCATCGTCTATCTGGCAGCCATCACTTCCATCGACTCGACCCTTTACGAGGCTGCTTCCATCGATGGCGCCACCTGGTGGAAAAAGGTCTGGCATGTCACCCTGCCCGGCATCCGCACCACCATCGTCCTGATGGCCGTCATGAATCTGGGCAACATCCTGAACGCCGGTTTCGACCAGGTCTATAACCTGTACAGCGCATCGGTCTATGCCACCGGTGATATTCTGGACACCTATGTGTACCGCGTCGGCCTGCAGGGCCTGCAGTACAGCTTCGGCACCGCCGTGGGCCTTTTGAAGTCCGTGATCGCCTTTGTTCTGATGATCGGCGCCAACAAGCTGGCTCAGAAGTACACCGACAGCAAAATTTTCTAAGGAGGTCCGTCCGGCAATGAAAGCTGATAAACTCCGCACTGCTATCATCTACATCATTATTATCCTGCTGGGCCTGATCTGTCTGCTGCCGCTGCTGAACATTATTGCCATCTCCTTCTCCTCCTCTGCAGCAGTGGAAGGCAACATGGTAGGGCTGATCCCGGTGGGATTCAGCACCGCAGCCTATGAGAAGATCCTGGAGGACTCCCAGTTCTGGCACTCCTTCCTGATCTCGGTGGAGCGGGTTGTGCTGGCCCTGATCATCAACTTTGTGCTGATCGTGCTGATGGCTTATCCCCTCTCCAAAACCAACGCACAGTTCCGGGGCCGCAACATCTATGCAAACCTGATGATTTTTGCCATGCTTTTCAACGGCGGCATGATCCCCACCTTCCTGGTTGTCAAATCCTACGGCCTGCTCAATACCGTCTGGGCCCTGGTTTTGCCGGGAGCCGTGCCCATCTTCAATGTCATCCTGGTGATGAACTTCTTTGCTGCCGTTCCCAAAGAGCTTGAGGAAGCCGCCTTCATTGACGGCGCCAACCCGCTCCAGGTTCTGACCAAGATCTTCATCCCCATTTCCAAGCCGGTTCTGGCCACCGTATCCCTGTTCAGCATTGTGGGCAGCTGGAACGACTTCTACAGCGGCCTGATCTACATGTCCAAAGCCACCTATTACCCCCTGATGACCTATATCCAGAGCCTGCAGATCAACGTGGAAGATCTGATCAAGCAGGGCAATCTGTCTGCCGTGGTGGATTCTGCCGCCCTGGGCAACACCAACCTCAATGCAGCCAAGATCGTTGTTGCAGTTATCCCGCTGCTGCTGATCTATCCCCTGCTGCAGCGGTACTTCGTTTCCGGCATTGTGGTGGGCTCGGTTAAGGGCTAATTTATATTCTTTCAGAGCGCTCCGGAGACGGGGCGCTCTGTCTGACAAAACAACCACTCAGTCACTTTTATTTGGGAGAACGGTATGATTCAAAAGTATCTCTATGGTGTCCCCTTTGACACCGAATCGGTGGTCGCACCAATCCCTGCAAGCCAGGGCGAACCCCCTGTGGGAACGGTCAAAACCAGCGAGACCGGCTTCTGCTTTGCCTGCCCCCTGGCGGAGGGCGACCGGGTCTACGGCCTGGGCGAAGCCAACCGCGGCATCAACAAGCGGGGCTTTGTCTACGTCAGCGACAATGTGGACGACGGCCTCCACACCGAAAACAAGCAGCGAATGTACGCCGCCCACAACTTCATCGTGATCTCGGGCCAGCAGAATCTGGGGCTGTTCTTCGACTATCCCGCCCGGATTCGGTTTGACATCGGCTTCACCCGCAGGGATTGGCTGGAAGTCACCTGTGAGCGGGCCGACCTGGCCCTTTACGTCATCACCGGCGACAGCGCCTGCGATGTGGTCAAGCAGTTCCGGGCCATCATCGGCCGCAGCTACATCCCCCCCAAGTTCGCCTTCGGCTTTGGCCAGAGCCGCTACGGCTACAAGACCCGGGCCGACTTTGAAGAGGTGGTGGCCAAACACCGCCAGGCCCGCATCCCCCTGGACATGGTGTACATGGACATCGACTACATGGACCACTTCAAGGACTTCACGGTGAACCCGGAGGATTTCCCCGATTTTTCCGGCTTTGTATCCAAGATGAAAGAGCAGGGCGTCCGGCTGGTGCCCATCATCGACGCCGGCGTCAAGGAGGAAGCAGGCTATTCGGTCTGCGACGAGGGCAAGGAAAAGGGCTACTTCTGCAAGCGGGCCGACGGAACCGATTTTGAGGGAACCGTCTGGCCGGGGTGGAGCCACTTCCCCGACGTGCTGAACCCCGAGGCCCGGGCCTGGTTCGGCAGCCAGTACAAGGCTCTGACCGACTGCGGCATCGAGGGCTTCTGGAACGACATGAACGAGCCCGCCATCTTCTACTCCCGGGAGGGGCTGGCCGAGCGGCTGGAGCAGCCGCCGGTTCCCCATGAGGACGGCACCATCGATCAGTTTGGCCAGGCCATCGGCTGGCTCAATCTGTCCAATGCGCCGGAAGACTACGCCCGCTTTTATCACAAGGTGGACGGCAAAATGGTCCGCCACGACCAGGTCCACAACCTCTACGGCTACAACATGACCCGGGCCGCCTCGGAGGGGCTGGCCCGCATTGCCCCGGGCAAGCGGTTCCTGCTGTTCTCCCGGTCCTCCTGCATCGGGATGCACCGGTACGGCGGCGTCTGGACCGGCGACAACCACTCCTGGTGGAGCCACCTGCTGCTGAACCTCAAGATGCTGCCCTCCCTCAATACGTGCGGTTTCCTGTATGTGGGGGCCGACCTGGGCGGCTTCAACGCCGACACCAGCCGGGATCTGCTGCTGCGGTGGCTGGCGCTGGGGGTGTTTACCCCGCTGATGCGGAACCACTCGGGCAGCGACACCCGCCGGCAGGAGTTCTACCAGTTTGAAGGCCCCGAGGATTTCCGCAGCGTCATCGAGACCCGCTACCGGCTGATCCCCTACCTCTACAGCGAATACATGAAGGCGGCCCTGAACGGCGATATGATGTTCAGGCCCCTGGCCTTTGTCTACCCCGGGGACGAAATCGCCGTCCAGACCGAGGACCAGCTGATGCTGGGCGACCAGGTGATGATCGCCCCGGTCTACACCCAGAACGCCACCGGACGGATGGTCTATCTGCCCGAGGAGATGCTGTTTGTCAAGTTCGGCCCCAAGGGCAGTATCACACAGGAAGTGCTGCCCGCCGGCACCCACTTTGTGAAGGTGGCCCTCAACGAGGTGCCCCTCTTCATCCGCAAGGGCGCCTGCATCCCGGTGGCGGACGCCGCCCAGATGGTGGCCGAAATCGACCCCGCCACCATTCAGATGATCGGCTGGCCCGGGGCCAGCTATGACCGCTACGACGACGACGGGGTCACCATCCCCGCAGAATAAAAGGAGGGTTTTGCCATGGACCGCAAATGGTGGAAAGAAAGCATCGTATACCAAATCTACCCCAGCAGCTTCCAGGACTCGGACGGGGACGGCATCGGGGATCTCAACGGCATCCGCTCCCGGCTGGACTATCTGAAGGACCTGGGGGTCAATGTGCTGTGGCTGTGCCCCATCATGGATTCCCCCATGGATGACAACGGCTACGACATCTCCAACTACCGGGCCATCAACCCCCGGTTCGGCACCATGGAGGACTTTGACGCCCTGCTGGCCGAGGCCCATCAGCGGGGCATCCGGATCGTGATGGACCTGGTGGTCAACCACACCTCGGACGAGCACCCCTGGTTCATCGAGAGCCGCAAGTCGGTGGATAACCCCTACCGAGACTACTATATCTGGAAGCCGGGCAAAGACGGCCACGAGCCCAACAACTGGGGCGCTTGCTTCGGCGGCTCGGCCTGGAAATACGACCCCCAGACCGATATGTATTACCTGCACCTGTTCTCCCCCAAGCAGCCCGATCTGAACTGGGAGAACCCCAAAGTCCGGGACGAAGTGTTCAACATGATGACCTGGTGGTTTGACAAGGGCATCGACGGGTTCCGGATGGACGTCATCAGTCAGATTTCCAAGGACCAGCGCTTTCCGGATGGCGAGAAACACGGACTGTATGGCAATGGCGGTCCCTACTATGTCAATGGGCCCCGCATCCATGAATTTTTGCAGGAGATGAACCGGCGGGTTCTCTCGAAATACGACATCATGACGGTGGGCGAGACCCCCGGCGCCACGGTGGAAAACGCCCCCCAGTATGCGGGGCTGGACGGCAAGGAGCTGAACATGGTCTTCCAGTTTGAGCACGTCGGCATTGGGGACGGGCCCCTGGGCAAGTGGACCACCAAGCGCTACGACTTTATGCAGCTCAAGAAAATTCTCAGTCACTGGCAGACTGGCCTGGACGGCAAAGCCTGGAACAGCCTGTTCTGGGGCAATCACGATCAGCCCCGGGCTGCATCCCGCTGGGGCGATGACTCGCCCCTCTCCGCCAAGATGCTGGCCACCTGCCTGCTGAGCCTGCAGGGTACTCCCTACATCTATGAGGGCGATGAACTGGGGATGACCAACGCCTATTTCAAAGATCTCAGCCAGTACCGGGATATCGAAAGTCTCAACGCCTTCAAGGAGCTGACCGGCGCAGGCTTGATTTCTGCAGACGAAATGATGGCGTGCCTGGCCCTGCGCAGCCGGGACAACGCCCGCACCCCGGTGCAGTGGGACGACTCTCCCAACGCCGGCTTCACCGCCGGTACCCCCTGGATCCAGGTGAACCCCAACTACACCGCCATCAACGCCGCCGCCGAGGCCAAAGACCCGGACTCGGTGCTCAACTACTACAAGAAGATGATCGCCCTGCGCAAAGCCCATCTGGGGCTGGTGTACGGCTCCTTCCAGCTGCTAGCGGAGGCGGATCCCCAGATTTTCGCCTACCGGCGCACCCTGGCCGAGACCGGCGAGGACTACCTGATTGCCTGCAATTTCTCGGATCAGGAAGCGGCCTTTGCCATTCCCGCCGACTTTGCCGGGGCCCGGTGCCTGATCGACAATTACCCCGGCAGCGCCCCCGACGGCGCCGTGACCATGCGCCCCTTCGAGGCCTTTGTGCTCCAGAAGTAAACCAGGTGATACCCTATGAATGACTTTTTCGACCTGGATGCCCCTCTGTTCCGTTTTTTAACCCGGGTTGCGGATATGGTGATTCTCAGCCTGCTGTGGCTAATAGGAAGCCTGCCGCTGTTTACCTTGGGCATTTCCAGCACAGCCCTCTATTATGCAGTGAACAAGTCCCTAATTGAGGACCGGGGAACGGTCAGCGAGGAATTTTTCCGGGCCTACCGCCGGAGCTTCCGACAGGCAACTTTGAGCTTTCTTGCTCTGGCAGTGCCGGAGAGCATCCTGCTGGCTGACTGCTTTATGACCCATTACCTCAAGGGGCAACAGGAAGCGACGGGTAATCTCTGGATCATTTTTACGGTGCTGAGTACCTGTGGGCTGGCCTGGATGATCTACAACGCAGCCTATGTGGCAAGATTCGACGACCCGGTCAAAAAGACGGTGTTGCAGTCCGGTGCCATGGCATTGCTCCATTTTGACAAAAGTCTGCTGCTTTTGGTGGTGCTGGCTGCGTTCGGCCTACTGACAGCATTCTGCCCGCCGCTGATCCTTCTGGCACCTGCCGGATATGCGCTGTTTGCCCGGTGGGTCCTTGAGAAAAAGGTGTTCTATCAATATCTTCCCGATATAGACGATGGCATAGACAAGGAGAACAAAGACTGTTCCCATCAGGATTGACCTTTCCTCCAATTTGACTATTCTTTTCTACCAAAGGCAGGGGGCCTGACAGATGATCTGTCAGGCCCCCTGCCAATTATTGATGGGGCCAAAAGTTGTATACCGGGCAGCTCACCCTGTGGTGCCCATTTTCTTCATTTGCTCCACCGCTTCCTGCTGCACCAGCAGTCCCGCTGAGAAGCCGTACTTGAAGTGGTACTCGCTCTCCTCGCCCTGGGCGATGGAGGACTGGGTTTGAAGTTCTTCCACCAGGGCGTAGTCCTCTTTACTCAGCCGCCTGGAAAGCTGCTCCATTAGCTTCTCACAGGTTTTAAGGGCCTCTATGTATGCCAGTGAAGTAGGCACCACTTTCTCACTGGGATAAAATTCCCCATTATAAATCGCTTCCAGAATCATCCTCCTGCCCTCCTCACACATAGATCATCTCAGCCTGGATGATTTCCTCAGCCCGGCTGCGGATGGAGTTCATGGCCTGCACCCAGCGTACTGGATCGGCTGCTTTCAGTTCCTCCGTGATTCTCTCGGCCTGGGCAATCTGCTGGACAATCAGACGACACCGTTCGGCGGCCTGCTCATCCAGGTCAGCCAGGATGGTATGCAGCCTGCCGGACAGAAGCAGCGCTTGATATAGGACCGGCCTGTAAGTTTTCAGGTATTCTTTATGTAACCGGCCCCAGCGGCCGATGGGGCGGTTATCTTCCGGCAGCCTCAGCGCCGGGAGATAATAATGGTCCGTCAGGACATAATCCAGACCGTTCCTGTTGTCATGGACTTTCAGTTCGAGCTTCATGCTGAAATCGCCTCCTGTTTTTCTTTCTTTTTGTGGTAGTCCTCCCTGCGCTTGGCAAGGCGGGCTTCGTATCGTTTGATGGCCTCCGGGTCCCCAGCCTCTGCGGCTGCTTTCATCTTCTGGTAGCTTTTCACAGCCGCCTCACTCTGGTACTTTCGCTGCTCTGCCAGCTGCCGGGCGGCTTCGGGGTCCGTCTTGGTCCGCTCCACAAGAGCGTCGTGTTCGGCCTTGCGTTTGGCTGCCCGGGTGCGTTCATATTCGGCTTTACGCTCTGCCATCATGGCGGCATACGCTGGGTCAGCTGCCATCCGGGCTTCTTCACGCTCCTTTTTGCGCTGCCGGGCTTCGGCCTCTTTGGCCTTGAGAGCGGCCCACTTTGCAGCGGCTTCCGGGTCGGTCTTGGCCTTTTCTTTCAGCTCTGCCCGTGTCAGCTTGGCCCACTGGGCAGACCGCTCCGACCGCTTGCGTTCTTTTTCCAGAAGCCTTTCCTGTTTGAGTCGTTCCTTTTCATCCAGCTGCCGAAGATACTCCGGGTCGGCTGCTCTGGCCTCTTGTACCTGCCGCCGGTATCTGTGGTTGCGCTCCCGCTGTTTGCGGAGATGTTCCTCGTACTTGGCCACTGCTTCAGGGTCCCCGGCTTTCGCTGCCTCCCGCAGGGCTTTCAGCTTCTGCTGCTGGCGTTCGCTGGCCCGTTTGCCTTTTTCCTGCTTCTTGCGAAGTTGTTCTGCATCGATGGCCGCAATTCGTTCTTCTTCCGAGACGGTTTCGGAGGGCGGGTAGTAGCTGCCGATGAAGTTGAAGTAAATATCAATGTTCTGTTTGCGGTAGATGGTGCGGCCCCCGGTGGCTTCATGTACCTCGACCCGGTCAATAAAGGAATAGAGCATGGCGTCCGTCAGCTCGTGACAGTCTCGGTACTTTTTGACCAGGGCCAGAAACCGCTCAGTGTCTGCCTTCTTCACCGACTCCTGCCGGATCTGGTTTTCCAGTTCCTCCATCCGGCGTTCCAGTAAGATTTGTTCTTCATCGTACTGCTGGATCATACGCCGGGCCTGCCGCTCCGGCAGTACACCTTTCATGGAACTCTCATACAGATTCTGAATCATGGCGTCAAGTTCAGCTACTCGTTTTCTGGCTTCTTCCAGCTCGTGCTGGCCGGTATCCTCGCTCTTGGTCTTGCTCTCGTCCCAGATGCTCTTGAGATCGGCTACAAACTCCGCCTCGTTTTCCAGGGCATACCGGCTGACAGCCTGAATTGCTTTCAGGATCACCGTTTCCAGAACCGAAGCTCGAACGAAGTGAGAAGCGCATTGGTTGGTGGTGCTTCGATAGTTCCCACACTGGAAGGCGGAGGACGAGTCGTAGTGCTTTCCATTCTGCTTTCCCTCTGAACCGCAGAATCCCATTCTTGCCCCGCAGTCTGCGCAGTAGATCAAGCCAGACAGGCGGTGGGTGTAGGTCCCGTTTGCTGCTTTGGGCCGCTTCCGCAGCCGCAGCTTGTGGGCAATATCCCAGGTATCCTGGTCTACAATAGGCTCATGGGTGTTTGGAAAGATCATCAGCTCGTCGGCAGTGGCAGCCCGGCGCTGCTTGGTCTTGAAGTTCTCACAGATGGACTTGCCTAGTACCGTATGCCCCAGGTATTCCTGCCGGTCCAGGATGTAGCCCACGGTAGTGGCCGTCCAACGGTAAGGGTCTGCCATTTTGTTGTGTCTGCAATTTTCAGGGAAGTATTTGGCAGCATAGGCAGATGGAATCAAAACCTTCTCCGCTGAGAGCTGTTCGGCAATGGCGGTTATGCTCATTCCCTGGCAGGCCAGGCGGTAAATCTTTCGGACAACCTCGGCCGCCGGTTCATCCACCAGGAGCTGCTGTTTGTCCTCTTTGGTCCGCTTGTAGCCGTAAGGGATGGAGCCGCTGCACCGCATTCCTTTCTTCATCCGGGCCTTGAACACCGCCTTGATCTTGTTGCTGGTGTCCTTGGCATACCACTCGTTCATGATGTTCAGGAATGGGGTGAAGTCATTGTCCGATGGCTTTGCGCTGTCTACGCTGTTGTTGATGGCGATGAAGCGGACGCCCTTCTTGGGGAACACAACCTCTGTGTAGTAGCCCACTTGCAGATAATTCCGCCCGAACCGGCTCAGGTCTTTGACAATCAGGGTAGATACATGGCCCGCTTCAATCTCGCTCAAAAGAGCGTTGAAGCCGGGGCGGTTGAAGTTGGTGCCGGTGTAGCCATCGTCCCAAAAGTGCCGGATGTTCCGCAGTCCATGCTGCCGGGCGTACTCCTCCAGGTACATCTTTTGGTTCTGGATGCTGTTGGATTCGCCCACCTGCTCGTCATCCCGGGATAGTCTTTCATATAGAGCAGTAATCTTGATATCTTCGCTTCTGGCCAGGGTTTTCACCTCCTTTCATAATGCATTTTTTGCTGTGTGACGTTCCTTTTCTCTATCCCACCCAAGTATAGCCCTTCGGATCGGTCAAAACGTAGGAACTGTGCATTTGGAGAAGGTATGAGGTAGGCACCCTGCGCCTTGCCGGCTTTCACCGGTAGGTTTCAGGGAGCCGCCTCCCAAACCGGACGTACACCTCTCGGCGTATCCGGCTTTCCATGAATCACCTCAACGATTCGGTTTCGTGTAAGCGTTCGAAGCAAACCGGGCAGAGAGCAAGCGATTTTCTTCGCATTGCCAGCATTTTCTTTTCAAAAACATCTCTGCCTTTCAGTGTTTTCAGCGTTCTGACGTGGTGCATCCAGAGATATTCTGCATTTTCCCCGCAGAGTTCACACACTCCGGCTTTAATCCTGTTTATAATCGTGTGCCGACCATCATACTTTCTGTAGGTTGGCATCACATCAGCTACATTGTCATAGCCGTCGCTGTGCTTTTCAAATCCTCCATGGTAGAATTCACAGTATTTCAGCCCCTTGGTTGTTTCATAGGGAACTCTCAACACACCATCTGCCATGCAGCGCTTTTTCACAACACTGACGTTTGTCCTGTGTTTTCCTGCCAGTG
>NZ_NFHK01000051.1:0-16900 GCF_002161315.1 Faecalibacterium sp. An77 | reverse complement strand
TCTTGCGCTTAGCCGATTTTTGCGGCGCGCCACGGAGGGCGCTTGCAAAAACCGGAGCGCTGCGCCAGCTTCGGCCCGGCTGTTTCGTCCACTGGACGCGCCGGGCCAAAGCTGCCCTGGACCCAGACAGGGAAGTCGCGTCGTTCAAAAGCCTAAAAAACACTGTCATGCCTGCCCGTGGAAACTTTCAGAGCCTCAAATGGCGGCACGGGTGTTTTTCTTAACGGCTTTTGCCCGCCGCTCCGATTGAGACCACATGCCCGCCCCAGCGGGCTGGTAGGTCGGTGAGTCTTAGCTGCTGTAGGGCGCAGGCTTTGAAATTGCAAGGTGATACCCTTTTATCATCTAAACCCACCCAACCACCCAATAGCGGAACCCCTGCGGCCTGTGGCCGCGCCCCCTGACAGGGGCTCTAAATTTTTAACTTCTCCTTTTATCCATCAGGGCCGCGGATTTATTATCAATAGTGGCTTCCCCAGGTTTCCAAACACATAAAAATAACCCCCGCCCAATAAAGGACGAGGGTTGTTGTATTTTTATAGGTTTTCAGTGCGTACCAGATAAAAGAATCCGGTCAAAACGGGCTTTGCATCGCACCGCGCCACAGGCGCAAACGCCGGGAGCGAGCTGCAAACACAGCGACCGCGTCCAGTGGACGATACAGGGAGCTGTGTTTGGCGCAGCGCTCCGGTTTTTGCAAGCGCCATCTCTGGCGCGCCGCAAAAATCGGCTAAGCGCAAGAGTGGCGTAAAGGCCCCGCGGAACTTCCGGAGACCCGGAAACTTGATGGTACACAGTGAAAGTCTTTTGGTTACTTTTCTTCCAGAAAAGTAACTCAGGCGTTCTCTTCTTCGGTGAGCTTGTTGATGAGGAGCTGATAGATCTCGTTGCCCTTGAGGATGAACTGTTTTTTCACCTGTTCGGCGGTGAGGCGGTCGGGCATCCCCAGGTCCAGGGAGAAAAGCTTTTCGTCCAGGCGGTTGATGGTGCAGTGGACGGTACAGCGGCCCATTTCGCCCTCGGTGATGGTGGCGCTGTACTCCGCCCGCTTGCGGGACCACAGCTGTGCCTTGAGTACGGCGGCCACCGCCTTTTCCCGGACGCTGCGGGGCAGGTCGTAGGCCAGCTCCCCGGCCACCTTGCGCCCCTTGTCGGTGATGGTGAACAGCCCTTCGGCATCCACTTGCACCAGACCCTGACGCCGGATGTCGTCCAGCCCCGAACCGATCTCAAAATAATTCACCAGCTGGGTGTCCATCAGGGCGGTTTCCAGCTGATGCTGGGACACCGCGCCGGTGTTCTGCACCAGATAACACAGCAGCAGCCGGATCTCGGTGCTGGTGGTCAGTCCGCCGGGCCGGACCCCGGCGGTAAAGGCGTCGCGTTCAGCCATGTTTCTTCACATCCTTTTATGATGAGGCGGGCATGGCCCGCCATAGAGCTTGCGTATGCTACCAGTATAAAAGGTTTCGGCCCGGATTTCAAGCCGGATTCAGGGCCGGGCAGGCGAATTCGGTGACGATCTGCTTTTTGCTCTCGGGGGTGGAGTAGACCCAGCGGTCGATGTGGCCCTCGGTGACGAAATATTGCAGGTCAAAGCGGTGGTTCTGGCCCAGGCTGCGGTTGACGATCACCAGCTTGATCTTCATTTTTTCGGGCAGGATGCTCTTGATGTAGACGCTGACGGCCTGGCCCGGGCGCAGGTCGGGACAGCTCTCGGCCAGCCCAGCCAGATTGGGTGCGATCTCCACGAAGGTGCCGTACTCCTCGATGCTGCGGACAATCCCCACCACCGTCTCCCCGGGGGAGAAGGCGGCGGCGTTTTCGGCCCAGGTCCCCAGCAGCTCCCGGATGGTCAGAACAAACCGGCCCTGGGCGTCCCGGCTGCGCAGGGCGCAGAGGATCTGCTGCCCCACGCTGACCCGGTCGGCGGGGGAGGAGATGCGGCTCACCGACATGCAGTCGATGGGCAGCAGGGCGCTGATGCCGCAGCCCACGTCGCAGAAGGCCCCAAAGGATTCGATGTGGGTCACCGCACAGGGCAGAATGTCCCCCGGGGCCAGGGTGTCCAGATATTCCTCCCGGCACATCTGCTGGGCCCTCGCCCGGGACAGCCGGTAATAGGGCCGGCCCTGGGCGTCCTCCTCCAGCCCCTCGATCACAAAGCAGGTGGCCCGCCCCACCCGGGTGAGCACTGCAATGTCCCGCACCGCGCCGGTGCCGGCCCCCTCGGCGCATTCGGCGAAGGGCATGATCCCGCGCACCCCGCCCAGCTCAAAGCGGAGCTGGCGCTGGGTGTCGAACGCCAGGGCGGTGCTCTGGAGGATTTCGCCCCCCGCCATGGCGGCCCGCAGCTCGGCGCTGCTCAGGCGGGACGCGTCACGATAGTTGCCTTCGGTTCTGAAGCTTTGCATCATCTTTCATTCCTCTTTCTTCGGTTCAGTTGCATTGCGGCCAGACGGCCAGGCGGCCTGGTAACAGCATATGCGAATTTTTTGTAGGGTATTTGCTTTTTACATGCGTTTGGTTTATACTATGGAATGCGGTCCCGCCGGCGTCGGCGGCCGCACAGCCAGCCAGGAAAGGAGCCTGCCCATGGATATCGCCGTCGGAGACATCATTCAGACCCGCAAAAAGCATCCCTGCGGCGCCTCCAGCTTTGAGGTGCTGCGTGTGGGGATGGATTTTCGCATCCGCTGCACAGGCTGCGGACGCGAGGTCATGCTGCCCCGGGTCAAGATCGAAAAGAACATCAAAAAGGTCATCAAGCCCGCCCCGGAAGGGGAGCGCTAGCCGCTTTTGCATGGGAGCGAACGTTTCGATGCAGAAAGGAGCGAACCTTTTTTGAACCTGGAACAACAGATGGAGGCGGTGAGCCGGCGTTTTGCCGAGCTGTCCCACCGGCTGAACCAGCCCGAGACGGCGGCGGACCCGGCCAAATTCCGGCAGCTGATGCAGGAATACCACGAGGCCGAGCCGGTGGTGAACACCTGGCGGGCCTGGCAGACCGAGCTGGATCACCTGGCACAGGCAAAAGCCCTGCTCGCGGGCGAGGACGCCCAGGAGCCGGACTTCAAGCAAATGATACAGCAGGAAATCTGCGAAAAAACACAATCCGCGGCGAAACTGGAAAATTCTCTCAAACTTCTTCTTTTGCCCCGGGATGAATACGACGGCCGCAGCGTCATCGTGGAGGTGCGCAGCGGCGTCGGCGGGGAAGAGGCGGCCCTGTTTGCCCACAGCCTGGTGCGGATGTACAGCATGTACGCCCAGTCCCGCCACTGGCAGATGGAGCTGCTCAACCTCAGCGAGACCGAGCTGGGAGGGGTCCGGGAGGCGGTGTTTGCCGTCAACGGCCAGGGCGCCTACAGCCGCCTGAAATTCGAGAGCGGGGTCCATCGGGTGCAGCGCGTGCCCGACACCGAGACCCAGGGCCGGATTCACACCTCGACGGCCACGGTGGCGGTGCTGCCCCAGGCCGAGGAGGTGGAGGTGGAGCTGGACATGAAGGATCTGCGGATCGACACCTTCCGTTCATCGGGGGCGGGCGGCCAGCATATCAATAAGACATCCAGCGCCATCCGCATTACCCACCTGCCCACCGGCATGGTGGTGGAGTGCCAGAACGAGCGCAGCCAGTTCCAGAACAAGGACAAAGCCCTGGAAATCCTGCGCAGCCGCCTTCTGGCCCAGAAAAAGAGCGAACAGCAGAGCGCCATCAACGCCGGCCGCCAGGCCCAGGTGGGCACCGGCGACCGCAGCGAAAAGATCCGCACCTATAATTTCCCCCAGGACCGCTGCACCGACCATCGGATCGGCCTCACCGTCCACAACCTGGACAAGGTGATGGACGGCAACCTGGACGAGGTGCTGGACGCCCTGATTATGAAGGAACAGGCCGAAAAGCTGTCCCGGCTTTGAGCGGCCCGGACGAGATTTGAAAACTGGAAAGCAGATGAATCACTATGGAGATTGAAACCCTTCTCTGCCCGGCGGACGACGCGGGAATTGCCCGGGCGGCCGCCCTGCTGCGGCAGGGGGAGATTTTGGCCCTGCCCACCGAGACGGTGTACGGCATCGCCGCCGACGCCCGCAACGGCAAAGCGGTGGCCAAGATATTTGAGGCCAAGGGCCGCCCCCAGGATAACCCCCTCATCGTCCACATCGACGATGTGAAGATGCTGCCGGGCCTGGTCAGCGAGTTCCCCGAGCGGGCCCAGCTGCTGGCGGCGGCCTTCTGGCCGGGTCCGCTGACCATCATCATGCCCCGGGGTCCCGAGGTGGCAGACGAGTGCTGCGCCGGGCTGGATACGGTGGGCATCCGGATGCCCAGCCACCCGGTGGTCCGCCGCGTCATCGAGGCCAGCGGCTGCGCCTTTGCGGCGCCGTCGGCCAATTTGTCGGGCAAACCCAGCCCCACCACCGCCCAGGACGTCTGGACCGATATGCAGGGCCGCCTGCCCCTGATTCTGGACGGCGGGGCCTGTGCTGTGGGGGTGGAGTCCACCGTGGTGTCGGTGGTGGGGGAGAAACCCACCCTCCTGCGCCCCGGCTACATCACCCTGGAGGACCTGGAACGGGCTCTGGGGGAGGAAGTGGTCCTGTCGGGGGCCATCCTGGAAAAGCTGGCCGAGGGCGAGGTGGCCCGCAGCCCCGGCATGAAGTACAAACACTACGCCCCCAAGGCGGATATTACCATCCTGAACGGCAGCTTTGACCAGTTCAAGGCCTATGTCCAGGCCCACGCTGACCAGGACCCCGCCTGCCTGTGCTTCACCGGCGAGGCGGCCCGGCTGCCCTTCCCCTGCGTGGAATACGGCCGGGAAGGGGACGGGGCGGACCAGTCCAAACACATTTTCCGGTGCCTGCGGGCCCTGGATGAACAGGGGGACCGGGTGGTCTACGCCCGCTGCCCCCAGAAGGACGGCGTGTCCATGGCGGTGTACAACCGCCTGATCCGCGCCGCGGCGTTCCGGGTGATCGACCTATGATGACGGTAGCCATCACAGGCCGCAGCGGCTGCGGCAAATCCACCGTGACCGAGTGTTTTGTGGCCCGGGGCATCCCCACCGTGGACGCCGACCAGCTGTCCCGCCAGATTCTGCAGCCCGGCTCGCCGGTGCTGGAGAAGCTGGCGGCGCGGTTCGGGCCGGATATCCTGGAGGATGGGGTGCTCAACCGCCGCCTGCTGGCGGACCGGGCTTTCGCCACCCCCGAGGGCAAACAGGCCCTGGACGCCATCACCCATCCCGCCATTGTAGAGGGGATTCAGGCGGCGGGCCGGGCGGCCCGTCAGGCCGGCAGCCCCCTCTTTGTCATCGACGGGGCGGTGCTGGTGGGCAGCGCCCTGGATGGGGCGTGGGACCGCCTGGTGGTGGTGGCCGCCCCCTATGAGACCAGCGTCCAGCGGATCGTCCTGCGGGACGGCATCCGGCCCGAAATGGCCCGGCGCCGCCTGGACGCCCAGCTGCCCGAGGCCCGGCTGCGGGCCCGGGCGGACGTGGTGCTGGAAAACGACGGCACCCGGGACCAGCTGCGCCAAAAGGCCGAGGCCCTGGTGGACCAGCTGCTGGCCCAGGCAAAGGGAGGTGCGGTTGAGAGGATTTGAACGTGCGAAAGAGACTTATCGCCCTGATTCTGGCGGTGGTGGTGCTGGCCTGTATGCCGGCCCTGGTGCGCCAGGTGGAGCGGCAGCTCTACCCCTGCAAATTCCCCGATATCGTCCATACTTACGCGGCGGAATATGACCTGGACCCCCTGCTGATCTATACCTTTATCCGCACCGAGAGCGGCTTTGACCCCGAGGCGGTGTCCAATATGGGGGCCCGCGGCCTGATGCAGATGACCGAGGAGACCTTCGACTGGCTCAAGACCAAGCTGGCCCCCCAGGAGGACCTGACCTTTGACGACCTCTATGACCCCGACTGCGCGGTGCGGTTCGGGGCGTATTACCTGCGGCTGTGCCTGGACCGGTACGGCGGGGACGTGGCCACCGCGGCCGCGGCCTATCACAGCGGGTGGGGGACGGTGGACAGCCTGCTCAACCGCGAGGACTATGCGGGGGACGGCCGGACCCTGCCCAGCTTCCCCTACAGCAACATGAACCACTACGTGGAGAAGATTCTCCGCAGCTATGAACGCTATACGGAGCTGTACGGCTCCAGTATATAAAAATGAAAAAGGGCGTCTGCGGGCCGCTCCCCGCTCCGCCCTTCGGATGGAAAACGAGGTATACACTATGAAAGAACTGACCGAAATGCAGAAGAAGGCCAAAGAGCTTCTGTATGAGCCCGAGTACAAGTCGGACAAGGACGCCGCCGTGCGCCAGGCTGCCGCAGACTTTGCCGAGGGCTACAAGGATTTCATCACCCGCTGCAAGACCGAGCGGGAGGTGGCCGTCTACGCTGAGAAGGCCCTGCAGGACGCCGGCTATCAGCTGTTTGACGACCGCAAGAAGTACAACCCCGGCGACAAGGTCTATTGGATCCACCACAAGAAGGTGGTTCTGTGCGCCACCATCGGCACCCGCTCCCTGGAGGACGGCTTCCGCCTGATGATCGCCCACATCGACAGCCCCCGCCTGGACATCCGTCCCAACCCCCTGTATGAGGCTGCCCACTTCAGCTACTTCAAGACCCACTACTACGGCGGCATCCGCAAGTACCAGTGGGCCACCATGCCCCTGGCCATCCATGGCGTGCTGACCCGCGCCGACGGCAGCTCGGTCACCGTCCAGGTGGGCGAGGACGTGGGGGATCCCGCTTTCTGCATCACCGACCTGCTGCCCCACCTGAGCGCCGAGCAGAACAAGCGTGAGCTGTCCGACGGCATCCGCGGCGAGGAGCTGAACATCCTGATTGGTTCCGACGCCGTGGCCGACGAGGACATCAAGGAGAAGGTCAAGCTCAGCACCATGATGCTGCTGAACGAGAAGTACGGCATCACCGAGAAGGACTTCACCCGCGCCGAGCTGGAGATCGTCCCCGCCACCCCCGCCCGTGACATCGGCTTTGACCGGTCCATGATCGGCGGCTACGGCCAGGACGACCGCGTGGACGCATATCCCGCCCTGATGGCCGAGATCCAGGTCAAGAACCCCGCCTACACCACCGTCTGCGTCCTGGCAGACAAGGAGGAGATCGGCAGCTACGGCATCACTGGCATGGGCAGCGCCTTCACCTATGACTGGCTGCGCCAGCTGTGCGCCTGCCAGGGCGCCGACTCCATCCGCGCCTTCCGCAGCAGCCTGTGCCTGTCGGCGGACGTCACCGCCGCCTATGACCCCACCTGGGCCAGCGCGTTCGAGCCCCAGAACGGCACCTATGCAGGCCGCGGCGTGGCCTTCTTCAAGTACACCGGCAGCCGCGGCAAGAGCGCTGCCAACGACGCCACCGCCGAGCAGATGGGCTACCTGACCCGTATGCTGGATGAGGCCGGCGTGGCATGGCAGGTGGGCGAGCTGGGCCGCATCGACCTGGGCGGCGGCGGCACCGTGGCCACCGAGGTGGCCCGCTACGGCATCCCCGTGGTGGACATCGGCGTGCCGGTGCTGTCCATGCACTCTCCCTTCGAGGTGGTCAGCAAGACCGACCTGTACATGGCTTACCGTGCGTTCAGCACCTTTGCAGCCGCGAAGGAGTAAACCCAAAAGCGTAACCCCGTGGAGCGGCGCGGCGTCAGCCTGCGCCGCTCCTTTTGCGGGTTGGGGGAGGATCGTATGACAAAACTCAAGCAGTTTCTCAAACAGGAGACAGTGCTGGCGGTGGCGGCGGCCCTGGCGGTGGTTTCGGCCTTTTTTGTCCGGCCGGACGCGGCCTATCTGGGGTATATTGACTGGCGCACCCTGGCGATTTTGTTTTCCCTGATGACAGTGATGGCGGGCCTGCGGCGGCAGGGCGTCTTTGACCGGATGGGCCGGGCCCTGCTGGCCTTGAGCGGCGGCACCCTGCAGCTGGTGCTGGTGCTGGTGGGTCTGTGCTTTTTCGGCAGCATGTTCATCACCAACGACGTGGCCCTGCTGACCTTTGTGCCCTTCACCTTTGCGGTGCTGGACAGCATGGGCGGCGAAATGCGCCAAAAGCTGGCCCTGCCGGTGGTGTGCATGCAGACGGTGGCGGCCAACCTGGGCAGTATGCTCACCCCCATCGGCAACCCCCAGAACCTCTACCTCTACGGCAAGAGCGGCATGGGGATGGGGGCCTTTGTGGCCCTGATGCTGCCCTACAGCCTGGCATCCCTGGTGATGCTGGTGGCCTGGGCGGTGCTGGTATGCCGTGGCCAGCGGTCGGGTTCGGGACCCTTCCTGGAGTCCCGCCAGAACGCCCCCTCCAGCCGTAAAATCATCGGCATGTATGGCGTGCTGTTTGTGGTCTGCCTGCTGGCGGTGATGCGGGTGCTGCCCTATGGGGCGGCCCTGGCGGCGGTGCTGCTGGCGGCCCTGGCGGCCGACCGGGACACCCTGGGCGGGGTGGACTATTCGCTGCTGCTGACCTTTGTGGCCTTCTTCATCTTCATCGGCAACCTGGGCCGGATTCCCGCCTTTTCCAGCTGGCTGCAGGGGATCATCGCCGGGCGGGAGGTGCTGGTGTCGGTGCTGGCCTCCCAGGTCACCAGCAACGTCCCGGCGGCGCTGCTGCTGTCCGGCTTCACCCAGAACACCCAGGCCCTCATCATCGGCACCAACCTGGGCGGCCTGGGCACCCTGATTGCCTCCATGGCCAGTTTGATTTCCTACCGCCAGATTGCCCGGGAGGAGCCGGAGGGGAAGGGGAGGTACTTCGCCCTGTTCACCCTGTCCAATGTGGTGTTTTTGGCGGCCCTGCTGGGCCTGTGGGCGGTGCTGTCCCTGTGACGGCCGGCCCGGACGGGGGACAGCGGTCTGACCGGGTTCCTCTGGGGCGGTCCCCCCGCCCGGACCCAAAATCCGCCCGGGCAGGGGAGTGAAAACCGCCTCCGCCGGAAGTACGGGGCAGGTTTTCCCGGAAGGGAACCCTCCTAAACACCGCAAACGATAAAAAGTCCGCCGTTTCGGCCCTGCGGGGCGCGAAAGCGGCGGATTTTTGTTTGGATGCCCGGACACAGGGAAGCCCCCGGCGAGCCTGCCAACTGGGGGCCGGGTCAGGCCAGCTCGTCATACAGCTGGGAGATGGTGCAGAAGGTGTAGCCGTTGTCCTTGTACCAGCGGATGATGTCGGGCAGGGCCTCGGCGGTGGTGCCGGTGGTGGCGGAATCGTGCATCAGGACGATGCAGCGGTCCAGGCCCTCGCTGCCGTGGGTGACGTTGTAGTACACCTCAGAGGCGGAGAGCTTTTCGCCGGCGGCATCCTCGGCGCAGACGTTCCAGTCCACCCAGCGCCAGCCCCGCTGTTCGGCCTGGGTCTTGAGCTCGGCCATAATGCCGCTGCCGCCGTATTTCCGGCTGACGGTGTTGGTGCTGCCCCCGGGGAACCGCAGGCACCGGATGGCCGACGTGTCGGCATAGGGGGCCAGCCGCTCCCGCAGCAGGTCGATGTCGTTCCAGAAGGCGTCGGTGCTGCGGTAGATGTCGCTGTACTTGTGGGAGGCGGAGTGGAGAGCGATCTCGTGGCCGGCCTGCTGGGCCTGCTGGATCAGGGGCAGGCGCTTTTCGTTGGATTCGTTGGCCACCACAAAAAAGGTGGCGGAGACGTTTTCAGCCGCCAGCGCCTGCAGGACGGCGGGGGTGGTCTTGCTGGGGCCGTCGTCGAAGGTGAGGCAGACCCGGCGGGCGGCGGTGTCCTCGCCCGAGACGTTGGTGTCCTGCTGGGCGGCCACCGCCTCCAGAAAGCGGGTGTCCGGAACGGCGGTCAGGTCCTCGGCCCGGCACAGGGCCAGGGGCCCCGCCGACAGGCCCCACCCCAGCCCGAACCCCGCCACGGCGCTGACGGCCGCCAGCAGGAGGGTGCGCACCGCGCCGTGCGCCCGGAAAAATGAAAACTGCATAGAATGCCTCCTTGCGTGGGAAAGAATTCAGTAACAGCATATGAGGCGGAAAAATTTCTATGAAACCCCTGAAAAACAAATTGACGGCTTGACTTTGGAGTCCAACTGTGCTATTATAATCAAGCAGTTCGCACACGGCCCCGGCAAAGGGCGCCGCGGATAGATATGCGAGGGTGGCGGAACTGGCAGACGCGCACGTTTGAGGTGCGTGTGGGTAACCTTGAGGGTTCAAATCCCTTCCCTCGCACCACGACGGGTGCTCTTATAGCAAAACGCTGTAAGGACACTCGTTTTATTGTAACAGGGCCTTTTCCCCCAAAAAGGCTTTTCCATATTTCCGGCGGCGCCCCATCCGCGCCGCCCCAACCGGATAGGTCTCTATAGCTCAGCTGGATAGAGTGTTCGCCTCCTAAGCGGAAGACGGTCAAGGACCTCTTTCCGCTGGGAAAAATGCAGATGGCAGTTCAAAATCTATCAAGCGCACCCCCGAAAAAACGGCTTTTGACGGCTGAAAGGGGTGCAAAAAAGCCCAAAAACTGGAAATTCGGCACGGCTGGGGCGGCTGAAAAGCCTCCGAAGGCAAAAAACACAAAATAAAGCAAAAACCGAAAACCAGTTAAGATTCAAACAAAAAATCTCCAAAAAACTATAAGTCTCCGTAGCTCAGTTGGATAGAGCGCGAGCCTCCTAAGCCCGAGGCCCCCGGTTCAAGCCCGGGCGGGGACACCAGAACAGGCGGAAAATTGGTCAGACGCGAAAGTCTGCCTCCAGTTTTCCGCCTTTTTTGTTGGGAAAACCAGGTTTTTCCAGCCCAAAACGGGAACGAGGCTAAATTTTAAAAAAGTTCTTAGCCGAAAACCAATGAAAAAGGGCCTGGGCCTAGAATGAATTTTCGAGGTCCCTTTTCAGGCCGGACTAAAAAAGAACAAAGCTCCAATTCCCAACGATGTCATTTAACGATCATTCACCAAAAATTGGAAGCCCAAACAGGAAAAAATGGAAGATGATTCCAGAAATGCGAAAAAACCCGCATCGGAACATTAGCTCCCATCCTATAGAAATCAGAAACATCCAGGAGACTGATGCCTTTTTTGATCGGTCTATGCGGAATATACATAGCGGCTCTGACTTGCCAGGATATGGCAGATCAGGGCCGCTTTTTGTTTTCCCGAGACAATGAAAGGAGTCAGTACGATGGAAGATCGGAACTACATCATGATCGACGGTGTCCGTTACCACGCAGACCGTCCGGCCGACTGCCGGTTCTGCCAGTTCTGGAAAAACAGGAGGCGGGGCTGCATCCTGGGCAGAGAGAACTGCTACTACCTGGCCCAGGTAGTCATTACCGAAGAAGAACGGAAGTGCGAGGGCTGCCGGTATGCGGTAGGCGCCCCCTGCGTCAGCGCCTGCTGCTATAAGGACCTGGAACGGGACCTGTGGAAGCAGCGTGAGGCAAAAGCTGCAAGGAGGAAGAACGGTCATGGGTAAGAAAACGGGAGACATCCGCAGAGCGGAGAAACTGATCCAGAAAAAAGAGCGGCAGACCAAAAAGGCCAAGCGGCAGACCAAAAAGGCCAAGCGGCCGGCCTGCTGCGGCAGCTGTGAATACAACCAGCCCAACTTCAAGTACAGAACCTGCCTGTTTGTCCGGTGTCCGATGGACAAGACCCGGAGGACGCTGCGGGACAAGCCGCTGCGCAAAGATAAGTTCTCGGCATAACGGAAGAACGGACGGCCCCTTCGGGAAGGAACGAAGGGGCCTCTTTGATGAACCAGCAACAGAGTAAAGGAGACTCAGTTATGGAAAACATGATGGCCAGCTTCAGCAGCAAAGAGTTTGGACAGATCCGCGTGATTCAGGAAAACGGCAAGTGCCTGTTCTGTGGGTTGGACGTAGCCAAGGCGCTGGGCTACAAGAACAACCGTAAGGCTTTAACTGACCACTGCCGGTGCGTAACGAAACGTTACGCACCGCATCCCCAGTCGCCGAACAAGACCATTGAGATGGCGTTTATCCCGGAAGGCGACGTTTACCGCCTGATCGTTCACAGTAAGCTGCCCACTGCGGTGCGGTTTGAACGCTGGGTGTTCGATGAGGTCCTCCCCACCATCCGCAAGCACGGCGGCTACCTGGGTGAATCGCTGATGGAGCAGATCGAGAGAGACCCGGAAATCCTTTTCCGCTTTGCCGACGCACTGGTCAAGGAGCGGAGGGAAAACAAAGCGCTGCGGAAGGAGCTGCTGAACCTGAAGCCCAAGGCAGAGTTCTACGACGCCTTTGTGAATCCGGGAGACTGCACCAACATCCGGGCCACGGCCAAGGAACTGAATGTGCCCGAGCGGCTGTTCTGCAAGTACCTCCAGCATAAGAAGTATCTCTACCGTGCCCCTGCCGGAAACCTGATGCCCTACGCGGGACCCTTCCGTCGGGGCCTTTTCATTGTCAGGGACTTCTACAACCGGGATACCGGTTTCTTCGGCTGCTACACTCTGTTCACTCCGGCCGGAAAAGATGAGCTGCGCCGGCAGCTGGCCGAGATTGAGACATGGCAGAGGTAGGATTGCCTCCCTGCCCACAGAATGACAGACACAGATGATCTAAGAAAGGAGAACCATCATGGCGAACTACTTCACTGGCGGACAGGCTGACCTGTTTTCTTTCTATCGGCTGCCCAAAATCCTCTTTGCCGACCCGCGGTTCCGCGGGATTTCGGCGGAGGCCAAGATTCTGTACGGCCTGCTGCTGGACAGGATGAGCCTGTCGTTGAAGAACGGCTGGCTGGACAGCACCGGCCGGGTGTACATCATCTTTACCGTTGAAGAAATTATGGAGAGCCTGGCTTGCGGCAACAAGAAGGCGGTGGGCCTGCTGCGGGAGCTGGAAGAAAAGGCCGGTCTGATCGAGCGCAGGAGGCAGGGCCTGGGGAGGCCCAATCTGATTTATGTGAAAAACTTTACAGAAGTGTCGGAAAGCCACTTGCAGAAGTGTCAAAACGACACCTCCAGTGGTGTCATTTCCACACGGCAAGAGGTGTCAAAAGGACACGGTAATAAGACGAATCAGAATAAGACTGAGATGAGCGAGACCGATCCCTTCTTTTCCGGCTCAGACGCCGGAATGGAATCCGAAGGGAAAAATGACCGCGCCCTGTATCAGGATTATTTTTCTCAGGAGCTGGGCCTCGATGCTCTGATGGAGGCCAACCCCGAAGATGAGGATATGCTGCGGGAGATGCAGGAGCTGCTGGTGGATACCGTGTGCAGCCATCGGAAGATGATCCGTATTGCCGGAGATGACAAGCCCTATGAGGTGGTGAAAGGCCAGCTGATGAAGCTGAACAGCGACCATATCCGGTTTGTCCTGATGTGTTTGAAAGAGAACACCACCCAGGTGCGGAATATGCGGCAGTATCTGCTGGCTTCTCTGTACAACGCACCCATGACCATGCACAGCAGCTATGTGGCCCGGGTGCAGCACGACCTGAACGCAAAGTAACCGGCACGTGCCGGTGTGAAAGGGGGTGATGATTTGGCCCAAAAAGCAACCGTAATCGCCATAACCAACCAAAAAGGCGGCACCGGCAAGACCACGACCTGCGAAAATCTGGGAGTGGGGCTTGCCATGGAGGGCAAAAAGGTGCTCATGGTGGACGTGGACCCAAAAGTTCGCTTACCATCAGCATGGGATGGCCCAAACCGGATGAACTGGACACAACTCTTGCTACCCTCATGGGCAAAGTGTTGGAGGATAAGCCCATTCTGCCGGGAGAGGGCGTATTGCACCATGCAGAAGGTGTGGACCTGATCCCGGCCAGCATCGAGCTGGCAGGGATGGAAGTGGGCCTTGTGAATGCCATGAGCCGGGAAAAGATCTTGAAGCAGGTGCTGGAAGTCAACAAGCGATCCTATGACTTCATTTTGCTGGACTGTACCCCCAGCCTTGGTATGCTCACCATAGTCGCTGCGCTCCTGTGGCCAGATGTGCGCACTTTGCGCGGATTGGCATCCATGTCCTGCGGACATTAGGCCATTAACGCTTTGGCCACAGCAGATAGTGCCCTGATCCCGGTACAGGCACAATATCTGCCCGCCAAGGGCCTGGAGCAGCTGCTACAGACCATCAGCAAGGTGCGAAGGCAGATCAACCCGCGATTGCGGATTGAAGGCATCCTGATGACCATGACCGATAGCCGGACCAGCTTTGGAAAGGAGATCGACGCCTTGGTCCGGCAGGCCTATGGAGGCAAAATCAAAGTATTTGCCCAGGGAATACCCCGGTCTGTGCGGGCAGCGGAAACCAGTGCCGAAGGCAGGAGTATCTATGCCCATGACCCCAAGGGGAAAGTGTCGGAAGCCTACCGGACACTGACGAAGGAGGTGCTGCAAAGTGCCGAAAAACGGCGCAAACATCAGCTTGACCAGCTACGATGACATTTTTTCTACCGAAGAAAGCCGCCAGACCGAGCAGATTCAGCAAATCCCCATCGCAGACCTGCATCCCTTCAAAAACCACCCCTTCAAGGTGCTGGATGATGAGGCCATGCAGCGGACGGTGGAGAGCGTAGCACAGTTTGGCGTGTTGGCCCCGCTGGTTGTCCGACCGCGGGAGGAAGGAGGCTATGAGATTATTTCGGGCCACCGGCGGCAGCACGCCGCCGAGCTGGCAGGGCTGAAAACCCTGCCGGTGATTGTCCGCAACATGGACGATGACCAGGCAGTGATCCAGATGGTGGACAGCAATTTGCAGCGCGAGAGCATTCTGCCCAGTGAGCGGGCTTTTGCGTACAAAATGAAGCTGGAAGCCATAAAAAATCAAGGTGCTAGGTCGGATTTAACTTCGGCCCAAGTTGGGCCGAAGTTGACAGCCGCAGAAAAAATAGCCTTGGATAGTGATGACAGTAAGTCTCAAGTCAAAAGATTTATTCGCCTCACCAATCTGATCCCCGAACTTCTGGAACTGGTAGACCAAAAGAAAATATCCTTCAATCCCGCTGTGGAGCTGTCGTACCTGACAACCTCCGAGCAGCGGGATTTTTTTGAGGCCATGCAAGACACTCAGAATGCACCTTCCCTGTCCCAGGCTCAGCGAATCAAGAAACTGAGCCAGGCCGGCAAGTGCAGCTATGATGCCATTTATGACATCATGGGCGAAGAAAAGAAGGCCGAAATGGACCGCGTGACCATCAAAAACGATGTGCTGCGCAAGTATTTTCCCAAGTCCTATACGCCGCGCCAGATGGAGGAAACTATCCTGAAGCTCCTGGAACAGTGGCAAAAGAAGCGCCAGCGCAGTCAGGAACGCTGACCGGCTGGCAAAACACACAAAACACAACACAAATATTTGGAGGTGCGCCTATGGCAACTAAGAAAACTACGTCCACCATCACCACCCGGCAGATTTACGAGAAGGTCTGCGCCATGGAGAAAATGCTGAAAGAGTGTCTGGAAGTCCCGCCCCCGGCTGGCCCGGACTCCAAAAATCAGCCCTATTTGGCAGCAGCCGGTCCTGATCTGCCCCTGTCTGTCATCCGGCTGGATGATGCGCCGGCATTCCTGCCCTGCTTTGACGAAACGGACCTGTTCTACGGGATGCAGGATTTCCCCGTCATTATGAGCTACTGCCCGGAGCAGGTGTTGCGGATCGGCGAGGAACACTACCTGACCGGCCCCATGATCTTTTTCCGCATGGACGATGAGGGCAGCATCGTATCCCTCACGGTGGATGACCTGTACAAGCTGGCCGAGTTCCTGGAGGAACACACCGTCATCCTGATGACTGGGCCGGAAAGCTTTGTGGGCATCCGGCTGGACTGACCATGTGGATGGGATTGGCTCTTTTTGCGGCAGGAACCTGGTTTGGGTTCCTGATCGTGGCTCTGCTGCAGGCCGGAAAGGTTGGTGATGATTATGCAGGAAGAAATCGAAAACAAAACAGTCAACCTGGCCATCAGCACAACCAAACTGACGGCGCGGACCTTCGTCAATGTAGGTAAAGCTTTGCTGCGGGCCCGCCAAAATCCCCGTGGGAAGCAGAGTGTCAAGAAACTGGTTGGTCAGAACAGGGGCGTCACGAACGTCGAGATCGAAAAGACCGCGATTCGGGGATTTGAGCGCTATGCTCGAAAATACGGCATCGACTTTGCCATCACCAAGGATAAGTCGGCCATTCCCCCCAGGTATATGATCTTCTTCAAAGCTCAGGATAAAGATGCTCTGACTGCTGCTTTCCAGGAGTATTCCGCATCCGCCATCAAGAAAAGGAGCCAAAAGCCCTCTGTGCTGAATCAGCTCCATGACTTGATCCAGCAGGTGGCAGAACTTCCCGGCAAGGTACGGGAGAAAAGACAGGAGCATGGTGACCGATGAACCAGAACACAAAACGCTTAATCCTGCTCAATCTGCCCTATATTCTGACTGGCCTCTACACCACCAATCTGGGCCGGGCCTGGCGGATGGCGGCGGGTGCCGACATGACCGAGAAGATGCAGTCCCTGATGACCGTTCTCCCGGATGCCCTGGGCCGGATTATTCCCAGCTTCCACCCTCTGGATCTGTTGGTGGGTCTATGCTGTGGCGCTGGTCTGCGTTTGATGGTCTATCTCAAAGGCAAAAACGCCAAGAAGTACCGCCACGGCAGCGAATACGGCTCTGCACGATGGGGAACCCATGCAGATATCGAACCTTACACTGACCCGGTATTCCAGAACAATGTGATTCTTACAAAAACCGAGTGTCTGACCATGAACAGTCGCCCGAAGGACCCCAAGACTGCCCGGAACAAGAACGTGCTGATTGTGGGCGGCTCCGGCAGCGGTAAGACCCGCTTCTGGATTAAACCCAGTGCGCCCGTAGGGGCGGTATAAACGTTACTGTAAGCAAGTAATAGGTTAAAGCATCATGCGGCAATAGCCGCAGCCTATCCTTCCCCGTCTTACCCCAA
>NZ_NFHK01000050.1:0-17654 GCF_002161315.1 Faecalibacterium sp. An77 | reverse complement strand
CTGTCTGAAATCCGCAGACGCAGGCAGTGGAAGCAGCTGGGGCAGCAGATTCACAGGTATGAGAATCTGCTGAATCGGGATTTCCATACAGAAAGACCAAACAGCAAATGGGTCACCGATATCTCTTATATCCATACAGAGCAAGGCGTCCTGTACCTGTCCATGATCCGGGATCTGTACGACAACAGCATTGTAGCTTACAAAACAGCAACATCCCAGACTGTCAACCTGGTGCTGGATACCATTCGCCTTGCCATGAAGAAAGAGAAAGTCGCTGGGGAGTTGCACCTCCACAGCGACCAGGGCTTTCAATATACCTCACACGGATATTTTAAGCTGACTCAATCTTACGGCATTACGCCTTCCATGTCAAGACGCGGAAACTGCTATGACAACGCAATGGCCGAAAATTTTTTCGGTATCCTGAAAACAGAATGTATCTACCGCCAAAAGCTCAAAACGTTTCAGCAGGCCAACGACCTGATCGACGAGTACATCCACTTTTACAACTATGAGCGGCTCCAGACAAAGACTGGCCTGGCGAAGCGAGAGCGGAGCCAGGCCAGTCTTTGATTCGTTTATTCCACCCCTTGCAGGCTTCTTTTTTGTACTGTCCGCACAATATGGGGCGGTTCACTGTAGATCGGGTAGCTCTTGTGTTTTCACAGACATTCGGTCAAAATCTCGTACACTTCATCATGGGTAAGGATGCGGGGCCGCCTGTCAGAAGGTTGACGCTGTCTGCCACCTGGCGCAGCAGGGGCGGGGTGATGAGCGTCTTGCTGCGCAGCTGGGAGAGTTTGGTGGGCAGGCCGCACTCTGCAATGAACGCAGCGAGGGAATCCACAGCTTCCTCGGCAAGGTCGGCTTCACTGCGGCCTGCGGGGTCAATGTTCCAGACGGCCTGGGCCATCCGGGCCAGTTTCGGGGCAGCGTCCTTACAGATATGGCGGTAATAGGCTGGATGAATGACTGCAAGGCCCTGGCCGTGGTTGCAGTCGGTGTAGGCTCCCAGCTGGTGTTCGATCTGGTGGCATTCGAAGTCGGTGGTGCGGCCCACCTTGAGGATGCCGTTTTCAGCCATGGCCGAGGTCCACATCAAGTTGCTGCGGGCGGTCAGATCGTTTATGTCGCGCAGCAGTGCACGCATATTCACTACCGTGCTGCGCATAACAGCCAGGGCCACCTCGTCCGAGACGTTGTCCAGGTCGGAATGGCCGAAGAAGGTCTCCATGGCGTGGCTGAGAGTATCAAAGGCGCCGGTGCCGTTGTCGTAGCGGCGGACGTAGATGAAACCATAGCGCTTGGCATATTCGCCGGTGGAAGCGGACACCAGATCGATGCATCCCCAGGGGGTGTAGCCCATCAGATCAACACCGTCTTGGACCGCCTCTTTCATCTGCTGCCGGGGAATACATCCGTTTGTGAGCCTAGTATAAAAAAATCGAGACTTCAGGAGAAGTCTCGATTGGTTATGTTGTTACTGAAAGGTTTAAGCTCTGGGCGCGGCTTTCTGGACCGTTTCCAGAAAGGCGGCCACCAGGGGAGCAGGTTCGGGGGCGTGGAGCAGGCCGAAAGGGATTGTGTAACCCCAGTCCACCGGCAGGATTTTGAGCAGCGGATGGACATAGTGCCAGCTCTCTACCGCCATCAGAATATAGCCCCGGTTCTCGCAGTCGTTGAAGACGCCGGTGTCGTAAAAATCAAAGTCCACGATCTGAATTTGGGGGTGGTTTTTCCAGATGTCATCCCGCAGAAGGTCCACATAATGGCTCCACCCGCGCCGGATCAGCATCAGTTTTTCGCCGTAGAAGTCCTGTACCGTCAGGCTGTCTTTTTGGGCCAGCGGGTGGTAGGCCGATACAGCACAGCAGATGGGTTCCCGGGAAAGTTCCAGTCCGGCGCAGCGGCGGAGCTCCAGCATGGTATCGTCAAAGATGCCGGCCACCACATCGATGTTCTGGCCAAGGTTGGATAAAATCTCCCGGGCGTTCTGGGGCGTGTTGTCGAAGGGAACCAGTTGGAACTTGAGGTCGGGGCGGTACTGCTGTACCCGGGGCCAAAGATCCACCAGGAACTGGGCCGGCGTCATGGGGGAGGTGCCGATGCGAATCACTTTTTCGCTCTCCTGCATGGAGCTGCGGGCCCGCGTGATGGAGTCGTTGCAGTACTGAATGATGTATCGCGCATCCTGGTAGAGGCTCTGGCCCGCCGGGGTGAGCTGCAGGCCCCGGTGGGCGCGCACAAAGAGCTGCAGGCCCAGGCCCTCTTCCAGCAGGTTGATCTGTTTGATGACCGCAGGCGGCGAGATATACAGCCGTTCGGCGGCTTTGTTGAAGCTGCCGGCGTCCGCCACGCACAAAAATGTATCGAGCTGCGGGTTATACACACAGATCACCGTCCTTTTGAATCACTGGTTTTATTGTATCGTCAGGGAAAAGGCTTTGTCAAGGCTCAGCGCTCAAAAAGCAAAACAAGGGTGTGCCCGGATGGGCACACCCTTGTGCGTGGAAAATGAGAAATTCAGCGTTTGCCGGCTTCATGGGTATAGGTGAGGGATGGGCACCGCTTTGTTTTGGCGGATCTGCAAAAAAGTCATCTGTATCGTTGTCTTTAGGATATCTTCAAAGGTGCTAAAAGACAACGACCGGTCACGAAAGCCTCTTTCATAAAATGAAAAGATGCGCACGCCCCTCGGTGTGAACCCCAACGTTACAACTGCATAACCAATGGAGACTTCTGCTGGAGCCCAATTCCTTTTATACTTGATACAGACCCGGCCGCAGCTTGCAGGCGTCGTCGGTGGGGTTGGGCTGTATGTTTTTTTCCACGCCTACGGCGCCCCACCGATGCACAGGACGCAGGCACACTGCTGCGGCAGGCTTATGGTTTCAGCTACACTTTTTTGACACGGCTGAGGTGTACGGTACCCCGGCCGACCCGCATAGCAGCGAGCAGCTGGCAGGGGAAACCCTGGCTCCTGAACGGCATGGAGATGTCGGAGGTGTTCGGTGGAACGAAACGGACCGTACAATGAATATTTAAGGAGGTTTTCTTTATGGAATACGTAACTTTAAATAACGGCGTCAAGATGCCCATGGCGGGCATTGGCACCTTCCTGCTGACCCCCGACGAGGCCGAAACTTCGGTCCTCAGCGCTCTGGGAGACGGCTACCGTCTCATCGACACGGCCAACGCCTATCTAAATGAGAAGGCTGTGGGCCGCGCCATCCGCGAGAGCGGCCTGCCCCGGGAGGAGATTTTCCTGGAGACCAAGCTCTGGCCTTCCTTCTACGAACAGCCCGATGCAGTGGACAAGACCCTCGAACGGTTGGACACGGATTACATCGACCTGCTGCTCATCCATCAGCCCGCAGGCAACTATCTGGCCGGCTACCGCCAGATGGAGAAGGCCTGTCAGGAGGGAAAAGTCCGGGCCATCGGCCTGTCCAACTTCAATCGGACGCAGATCGAGGAGATTCTCTCCCAGTGCAAGGTTCGGCCTGCAGTCCTTCAGACCGAGGTTCATCCCTACAACTAGGAGAAGGAGCTGAAGGCTTTTCTGGATGAGGAAGCCATGGTGATTCAGGCCTGGTATCCCCTGGGCCATGGGGACAAGACCCTGATTCAGGAGAAGGTTTTTACTGAGTTGGCTCAGAAATACAGCAAGAGCAATGCACAGACCATCCTGCGCTGGCAGATTCAGAGCGGCAACATTGTCATTCCCGGTTCCAGGAACCCCGCCCATATCAGGGACAATTTCGATTTATTCGACTTCACCCTCACCGACGAGGAGATGAGCCGCATCGCAGCCATGGACCAGTGCAAGCGCTACTATACCAGCACCCCCGAACTGCTGCGCCGCTACGCCGAGATTGTGCCCGACGTGGATGGTCAGAAGTGAGCCCGATTTGTCACATTTCAGAAGGGAGAGAAGCATGCTATGCGCACAGATTTTGGCGTAAAATCCTGGTTTTATCCTCTGCCGGTTCTCATCATCGGGACATGGAATCCTGACGGCACAGCCGACGCCATGAACGCCGCCTGGGGCGGCCTGTACGACGCCGACAAAGTGGTCCTCTGCCTCAGCGAGGATCACCGCACCACCCGGAACATTCGGACCAATGGAGCTTTCACCGTCAGCTTTGCTGATGCGGAACACGTCACAGCCGCCGACTACGTCGGACTGGTGTCGGGCAACAATGAACCCCACAAGATGGAAAAGCTCATTTCCACCCGATCAAGAGCGCGCATGTCAACGCCCCTCTGATTCAGGAACTACCGGTGGCGCTGGCGCGTTTTGGTATTACGTTAACCATGTCCGAATTTCTATCCACGCCCTCCGCGAGGAGGGCGACTCTGCGGAATGCTGTACTCGGTTTTTTCCGCCCAATTTCTATCCACGCCCTCCGCGAGGAGGGCGACAAGGAGGCGGCCCATGTACATTACCCCGCAGCTATTTCTATCCACGCCCTCCGTGAGGAGGGCGACCGGTTCACCCTTCTGCGGCTCCGGCAGACAGGACGTATTTCTATCCACGCCCTCCGTGAGGAGGGCGACCATCGAGGGCGAGGGCCAGCAGATCGGCAACAAATTTCTATCCACGCCCTCCGTGAGGAGGGCGACCAACGCCGACAAGGGTACCAGTTACACCTCCCAGATTTCTATCCACGCCCTCCGTGAGGAGGGCGACCTCACGCCGTCACACAGATTTTGTGTCGCAGGGGGATTTCTATCCACGCCCTCCGCGAGGAGGGCGACCTGGACGGACATTGACGACACATCCGGCGACTTTATTTCTATCCACGCCCTCCGCGAGGAGGGCGACAAAACCGGCCTGTTGACCGATTACACGCTTAGACATTTCTATCCACGCCCTCCGCGAGGAGGGCGACCACCTACGGCGTGGGATTTTCAGTGTGACAATATATTTCTATCCACGCCCTCCGCGAGGAGGGCGACCGCACTGGGTCAAGCATTTTGACGGGCTTAAAATCATTTCTATCCACGCCCTCCGCGAGGAGGGCGACCCAACACGCCGGGCCTTCTGAGCGGGGATTTGCTATTTCTATCCACGCCCTCCGCGAGGAGGGCGACGGTCCACCGCCCACATGGCGGATCCATCATAAAGATTTCTATCCACGCCCTCCGCGAGGAGGGCGACATCCGAAGTTGTGATCCCTTGCTGGAGCATCGGAATTTCTATCCACGCCCTCCGCGAGGAGGGCGACGGTGTGACTGCGGCAATGTTGTCACCGTTCTCCAATTTCTATCCACGCCCTCCGCGAGGAGGGCGACGAGAAAGGTCTTGGAGATCCTGGAGAGCATAAAAATTTCTATCCACGCCCTCCGCGAGGAGGGCGACTAGTTGATGCGGCATTCCATGCACTGCCCGCAGGATTTCTATCCACGCCCTCCGCGAGGAGGGCGACTAAACGTCCGCAGTGCGACGCGCCCGTCCAGTGCATTTCTATCCACGCCCTCCGCGAGGAGGGCGACGCAGTGCGTTGAAACGCTCCTTCTGTGCGTTCATATTTCTATCCACGCCCTCCGCGAGGAGGGCGACGTGTAGATTTCTGCTGCCTCTTCCGGCTCCTCCATTTCTATCCACGCCCTCCGCGAGGAGGGCGACCGGACAGACGCCGGGGGAAATCTGGCTGAACCCATTTCTATCCACGCCCTCCGCGAGGAGGGCGACGTAGCTGTGCTCCACACGTACCGCCCCGAGGATATTTCTATCCACGCCCTCCGCGAGGAGGGCGACCTTCTCTTCTCTTCTCTTCTCTTCTACTTCGTCCGGCCAAAATTGCCATTTCTATCCACGCCCTCCGCGAGGAGGGCGACCGCGAGCGGGGCTGCCTTGTCTTGAGACTATTTAATTTCTATCCACGCCCTCCGCGAGGAGGGCGACCCGGTATAAGGTGGGGGCACAGCCCCCACATGGGATTTCTATCCACGCCCTCCGCGAGGAGGGCGACCCGGTATAAGGTGGGGGCACAGCCCCCACATGGGATTTCTATCCACGCCCTCCGCGAGGAGGGCGACCTAGATCCGATATTGATGCAATCCAAAACCTCATAATTTCTATCCACGCCCTCCGCGAGGAGGGCGACGGCCCGCTGTACAGTGTCCTGGCTTCTGGCCAACATTTCTATCCACGCCCTCCGCGAGGAGGGCGACATAGGTCGCGGCGACGTGGAACCCGTCCGACGTATTTCTATCCACGCCCTCCGCGAGGAGGGCGACCTGGCTTTGCCGGTCGCGCGTGTTTGAGGGTCTGGATTTCTATCCACGCCCTCCGCGAGGAGGGCGACCGCTTCTATTTTGGCCGCCGCTCTGCCGTCCTCTATTTCTATCCACGCCCTCCGCGAGGAGGGCGACAGCAAATGTGACGGTCAAATGAGAATATAACCGCTGACATTTGTTCACAAAGATAAGGCTGACAAAAAAGACATCTGTATTTTATGCAGCCTGCAATGAATGAAGGAGACAATTTTATATTTTTACCATCCAGGAACAGTCAGAATCCGGTGCGAGGAAAGCGTGAAAGTTCTGCGGACTTCCGGCTCGCACAGAGGCGGCTGAAAGCAATCCAGTCCTTTACACGAAAAGAATTCCGTCCTGGGGCCATTGGGGCGTAAGTCCGATCTGCTCCACCTTGGATGCATAGTGATTGCCAAGACGGTAAAAACGGAGACTGTCCGTTTCCGGATCAATCAGTGCAGCCAGTTCGGCTTTGAACAGAGCGTATTGCGCCGCATCCAGCATACATTCAAAAACGGAGTTTTGAACCCGCTGGCCATAATTGACACAAGCTTTGGCCACGTTGCGCAGACGGCGCCGGCCGGCGGCCGTCTCGGTGTTCACATCATAGGTGACAAGAACCAACATAAAACCACCCATTTATTTCCAAAAGAAAGGAGGATACCGATCCAGATCTCCGCGCAGGGTGCGGGCCAGCAGAAGGGCCTGAACATAAGGGACAAGCCCCCAGGGAATCTTTTCACCAAGGAAAGGATGCTGGATGGTTTGCTGTCTGCGCTGCTGCCAGGCAGTCAGAAAGGCGCGCCGCCCTTCATCGGTCAGAAGAACGGCTCCGCTCTCCTGGCGAATGCAGTGTTTGGAGAGGGTGGTTTTCTGATTGATGCAGGTCAGAACAAAGCGGTCTGCAAAGGCGGTGCGCAGCTCTTCCATCAGATCAAGGGCCAGGCTGGTGCGCCCGGGGAGAGGGGTATGCAGAAAGCCGACATAGGGGTCCAGACCGACGCCTTCCAGTGCAGCGGCGCAGTCCCGGGCCAGCAGGGTATAGGCGAAGGAAAGAAGTGCGTTGACGGGATCGAGAGGCGGCCGCCGGCTGCGGCGGACAAAGGCAAAGTCTTTTTTCTGCTGCAGAATCAGATGATCCAGAACGCCAAAATACAGCTGGGCAGCTTCTCCTTCGATGCCGCGAAGTTCCTCTGTGGTCATGGCATCCTCGATTTTGGGCAAGGCAGCAGCCAGCTGGGCCGAGACCGTCTTGAGGGTTTCCACAGGAACGCGCTGCGGATGATCGCGGGTGGCACGTTCCAGGACCCAGCGGGCGTTATACACTTTCCCCAGGAGAAATCCTTTGGCGTACCGGCAACAGACGCCGGGGTCATCGGCAGCGCGAAATTGCTGCTGGCGAAGCAATACGTTGCCTCGGGTCTGGCCGACCGAGCGGGCCAAAAACTGCCCGCGGGGTGTAAAAAAGGCCAAATCTACGTTCCGCTGCGCACAGGCGCCCATCAGGGCAGGAGAAGCGCCCGGATAGGAAAAACAGAGGATGCCCTCCAGAGTGTGCAGCGGGAAACGGGCCGTTTCGGTTTGGTCCTGCTTGATGACAACGTTTTCGCCGTCCAGGGTCAGATAGCTGCTTTCGGTCAGGACAAACAGGGTATTCAGCAGCTTTCGCATGGTATTTCTCCTTCGGATTCCAGCAGGTAGGTGCGAACGTACCCGGCAGCATCGGCGCGGCGGCATAGGACAGGCAGACAAAGCTCTTTTAAAGAACAGGCGTTGCAGTGCTTTCCGGGTTTCACCTTGGGCGTATAACCTCGGGCAAAGAGACGGGACATTTCCTCCGCCATGGACTGGGCCTTCTGGCGAAGCTCCGGCGTAAGTTCCACGGTTTCTCGCCGCCGGGTCTCGGCATAGAAAAGGAACGCCTGCGGGATGGTGCAGACCAGCATTTCTTCCAGCGCCATTGCCTGGGCGCAGAGTTGGAGACGATCCGCATCGTTGATTTTCGGGGAGCCATGTTTATACTCCACCGGTACAGGAAGCCAAAGGCCCGGGTATCCTTCCAGTGCAATGCCTTCAGGGTCGACGTGAAATTCCACCACGTCACAGGTGCCAGTCATTTTCAAGCGGTGGCTGACAACACGCATCCCCCGCACCACCAGGAGATTTCCACGCTTTTCATGGAAGGTTTCGTCGTGGCAGCGCTGATGCAGTAGCTGCCCTTCGGTGGTCTGGAGGTTTTCGGCCCACTGCTGCTCCAGGTGAATCAAAGCCCACTGACGCCGGCAAAAGGAAAAGTGCTGGATGCCGGACATCATCAGGTAACCGTCGGTGTCCATCAGGACAGTCTCTCACAGGTGACGCCGGCGGGCAGCTGCTGGTCCACCGTCACCACATAGTCGCTGTACTTGCGGGGGACCGTCACGCCGGCGGCGTGGTCCACATGAACTGCGTCAAACAGTTTGTAGGCGGGGGCGTTGCCCAGCTCACTGTCGTGCTTGAAGACGATCAGTTCCCGCACTGCCATTTTACCCCGGGCGGCGCTGTGGTCATTTTCAAACATATTCAGGATAGCCTGCCACAGAAGCTGCAGGTCTTCCTCCGAAAAACCGGTGACCTTGCGGGCCAGATTGGCAGAGACATACCCTTCGGCCCGGTACAAGCCATAGGGGACAATGTATTTGCGGCCCATTTCGGTTCCTTTTTTCTCGGCATCGGCCTCGGTAGTGATGGCCACCCGGGTGATGGTGATTTCCTGGGGCAGGATGGGGTCCACGCTGCGGGCAAAGCTCAGCTGAACGGGTCCCCGGACCTGGCCGCAGTTCAAAGCGCCTTTGACAAAGGTGGTCATCACCGCGCCGAAGGTGCGGATGTCATAGAAGTTGTGGCACATGAAGTCACGGATTTTGACATCCAGGGTGGGGTCGTCCTTTTTGGCTGCCTTCAGGTCCTTGTCAACCCCTAGATAGGACAGGGCTTCGGCGTCGCTGCGCTGGAGGGGAACCTGGTCCTTGATGTAGATTCGGTAGCCCTCGGCGTCCTCTTTGGCCGTCTCCACATAATTGCGGATTTTCCGCTTCAGGCATACGTCGGTCACCAGGCCATAGCCGGTTTCCGGGTCTACCCGGGGCATATTGCCGGAATCGGGGTCGCCGTTGGGGTTGCCATTTTCGACATCAAACAGAATGACGAAATCATAGCGGTTCTTGATGGGCTCGGACATGGTTACTTCTCCTCCTTCTTGGTGTAGCGCTTCTGGGTTTCGTGATAATATCCGATCTGGAATGCACTCTGTTCCGGCAGCGTCATCCGGGCGGGCAGGGTCTCGGTGATACGGCTGCTCAGTTCGGTGATCCGTTTGTCGTAATAAGTAGCAATGCCGCTGTCCAGCTTGTTCAGGTGCTTTTGAGCCAGATTGATGAGAGTAGGAAAGACCAGAGCCGGGGTGGCGGATGCCGAATTGAAATAGCGGTTTTTGATGGTGGTGTTGATCCCCGGATTGGCGCGCTGCTGCACAGCTTCCAGGACCGAAAACAGACGCCCCAACACATAGGGTAGATAGGTGCTTTGTTCGTTCAATTCCATGGTCATAACCTCCTTGAGCTGTTGATTGCTGGAATTGCGCAGATAGTACGCTTTAAGAATGGCAGCCTGTCCCCAGCTGATATCCTGCTGGGCGCGGATGCGGAGCTGGACGCCGTCCAGCAGGGTGGCGGGGTAAGGGGCATTGTTCAGAATGGCCAGCAGCAGATCGCCGGCCAGACGGGGGCTGGGTTCGGGGCGCTTGGACCCGGCGGGCACTTTGCGCACCGTTTCCAGCACCATGCGCCAGACCGTGAGAGACGAAGTCTGGTCATAGGAAGGACGGACGATCCGCAGACGGTTATAATGAGCGTCTAGATTTTGGGCCAGCTGTCCGAAGCTGTTCTGCCAGAAAAAGCGGACCGACAAACGGGCAGCATTGGGGGCAAGCCCCAGAACATAAAACCGGGTATTGGGGTCCAACCGGCTTTCCTCCCAGTCAATGGCATGGCCGCTGGCCAACTGCTTCAGGGCGTTCAGAAGATCGTTTTCCTGATAAGAGGGCGCTTCCGTTCCCATACCGCCGAACAGGGCGGCCATGGCGCAGTCTTGATAGGCGTTGCCAGCTCCCTCGGCCCACAGTACAATCGTGGTGTCTCCCACCCGGCAGACGTGGTTGCGGTCGGCCAGCAGGGTGTTCAGGGCTGTTGTATAGGCAAAAGCGGCATATTCGCTTGTGGGGGCGTTGGCACCCTGCTCGTGGTCATAGGAACAGAAGGCAGAGGCGTTGAAGGACACCAGTGAAGCGCCGCTGCTCTGGGCGCCGGCCACCCCCTTGATGCTTGGATGAAGCTGGGCCAGGGGGCCGCGGCGGCCGGTGACCAGACAGAGAATATCCGGTTCGCCGGCGTCGTCTCCGCCGTCATAGTGGCGCTGCCACGCCTCACAGATGACGGGGTCCTCCGCAGCCGGGCGGCCCTGATACCAGAAGGTTAGATTGCCGCCCTTCATCAGGTCCTCCCAGTCCTCCTGCAGGACGGGACAGTCTGCGGCCCGGGCGGGGTCCCAGGTCTCAAAAAAGCGGACAATGGCCCGGGCAGCAGGGGAATCTGCGTCCCGCAGGAGACTTAGATGCAGTTCCTTGGCGGCTGCAAAACATTGGGCGGTTCGCTGGAGCTTGCCCTTGTTGTCTGCGCCCAGCAGATAGCCGCTGTTGTCCCAGAGAAAATTGGGCGCCACCCCTGAAGAACGCTTGACAGGGGCGGGGAGGGAATATTCCTGCGAGGCAAGAACCATCTTTTTGCCCCGGGAGACTTCCTGCTGCAGGTGCAGCAGCTGCACCAGATGGCCGTCGTCGTCCAGCAGCAATCCGTAGGAAATTTTGGAGAGGTTCCAGCCGGGCCGGGCAATGGTGCCGAGGTTCAGCAAATCCTCATAATAGTGGGTAAGTGCCTGCAGGATCATCGGAGCACCTCGCAATCCTGAACGTTCAGAACGCCGTTGTCCAGTTTGGCGCGGAAATAGGTGGGGGTAATGTGCTGGGGATCAGAATAGTCGAAATCATACAGCATCAGGCCCAGGTCCCGGGTTTCCGGGATGGTGGGAATGGGGCCGCCCGGCCAGCGCCGGAAAGATGCGGAAAACTCCCTGCACCCCAGATACGGGGTGTTGAAGCACTGGCCCCGTTCCATCCGGCGGGTGACAATATCCTGAAATTTGCCGGGATTGTCGGACGGAGAGGCCTTGTCGGTCATATCAAAATGGGCCTCAATGACATAGTGGACATCCTGCAACAGCATGGAAGAGCGCTGTACGATTTCCTGAGGTGTGGCCAAGTATAAATCCTGTTTGCCGCCCTGGGCTGCCTGGCGCACATTGCGGGCCGAAATTTTGCTCATGACCTCGTTGCGCCGGATGCTGACAAAGCGGATGGGATTCATCACATAAATGCGGTCAATGTGCCACCGCAGACCAGGATGATAATAGATGGCTTCCACCATCCCGCGGGCCGCCGAAGGGGTGGGTACGTCATACGAAGCTCGCTCCACCTTCAGTTCGGGCCTGCTGAACAGGGCGTAAGGCCCCCAGACTTCCAGTTGGATCACTGCGACAACTCCTTTCTTCAATTAAATGTAATTTAAAATTGATTGCGATATGATTCTATACCCGATCCCCAAAACTGTCAAGACAAACCGGCAGATTTGTTGCATCGTCCAAATCAACCGCATGTAAATTGTGAAATTTGAGGGGTGAATTTGCCTTCAGCCCCATGATTCGATATAATAAAGGCGTCAGCAGCTGCTGTGGATAGAAAAAATTAGATGTACTTTGTAGGAAAGCGGCGGCAAGGAAGGATCTTGCCGCCCTTTTCTTATGCCATCATCCAAAAAGAGCTTTTCCGGTCTCCGCCTGCAGGGCAAGGCCGGTATTGCGGCTGTAGAGAGAAAGATCCGTCAGGACATAGCTGTCACCGTCCAGCGGCGTTGCGGCGCCTGCATCCAGTAGGCTTTGCAGGTGGTCTGGGTAGATGTTGACGGCATACTGTCCCAATTTTCGGTAGAGGGTCCGGCTGGAATGCCCGTCCCGCAGCTGGTCCACCAGGGCTTGCCCCTGCTCCACAGGAATGTAGAGGGTGACGGTAGGAGAGTCGATCAGGTGAAATTGTTCCGCCACGGTGGCAAATGGAAACAGGCAGCCCTGGATTCCCTTGAGGAACGCATCCAGCACCCCGTGAACGTCTAGAGCAGAGCTTCCTTTTAGGGTGCGGTAAAACGAAAAATAAGTTTCAATGGCTTGGGGACTAGCGGGGTCGGAAAACTGTGCCAGGACACTGCGGGTGGAGTCTACGTTGGTCCGAATCAGGGAAAGAGGACGTACCCCGTCCAGACAGAACACCGAGACCAGACTGTCCGCCGCATCCCGTTTACCCTCCCGGTTGCAGCGTCCGGCGGTCTGCAAGATGGAGTCGAGACCGGCTTCCTCCCGCCAGGCGGTGGGGAAGTCTACATCCACACCGGCTTCAATCAGGGATGTAGAGATCACCCGGCAGGGAAGCCCCTCCTGCAGGCGGGAACGAATCTGGTGCAGCAGGCGTTTGCGATCAACTGGGCAGAGCAGAGTGGTCAGGCAGAAGCGGCCTTCCGGTGCCACCAGGGCGCCCAGTTCCGGAACGGTGGCCCGGCGGTTGACCACACAGAGGGTCTGGGGCTGGGCGTTCAGCCGGGCGGCCAGGTCTTCCAGGGAGAGAGTGCCGGCCTGACAGAGGGTGGTCCGGCAGAAAAAGCTGTAGAGCGCCTGGGTGTCAGGACAGATTTCCCGGATGGAAAGATGGGGCGCCAGCTCTGCGAACAGAGGCTGGAGGGCTGGCTGGGTGGCGGTGCAGAGCACCGCTGTCACCCGGTAATACTGAACCAGCTGCCCAATGGCCTCCACACAGGGCCGCAGATAGGAAACCGGCAGGGTCTGGGCCTCATCAAAGATGACCACGCTATTGGCGATGTTGTGAAGTTTGCGGCAGCGGGAGGAACGGTTCCCGTAGAGAGATTCAAAGAATTGCACCGACGTGGTGACAATGACCGGAGCGTCCCAGTTTTCAGCGGCCAGAGCTTTCCGGTAAAAGGAAGGATCGGTCTGGTCTCCATTCACCTGGTAGTCTGCGCCGGAGTGATGCTCGATGACATTTTCTTCTCCCAGAACTTTCCGGAAAATTTCGGCGGTCTGGTCGATGATGGAGGTATAGGGGATCACATAAATCACCCGGTCCTTGTGGGCGGCCTGGGCATGGGCCAGGGCGAAAGCCAGAGAAGAAATTGTTTTGCCGCCCCCGGTGGGAACCGTGAGGGTGTAGAGTCCGCTGGTTCCGGTTTGTCCGGCGTGGAGACATTGCTCCAGAATTTCACAGCGCTTTTGATTGAGGGGTGTGGTGGGATTCTGCCAGGGGGCAATGTACTGCTGCAGGCGGTGGAACAGAACCGGAATGGAATCGTATCCGCCCCGGGGGGCGGCGCGGCCCAGCATAAAGGTTTCGGTGTCCAGAAAATCCGCGTCCACCAGGCAGGAGTACAGCATCCGAATGTAAAAGGCTTCGCTCAGATTATCCGGCGGGATCTGGGGCGGCCGCCGGGCCGAAGGCAGAGCGGGCAACTCGGTGTGCCAGGCATCGCAGGAGGGGATGGTTCGCTTCATCCGTGCACATAAGGTGCTGCCTTCCGGGCTGTCTGTGGCAGCACCCCCGTCCGGCAGACCAGCGTGGTGTCCGGCCACCGCAAAAGCAGTCTCCAGCTGCCGCCGGGCAAAAGCTTCCTTTGCTCCGGCGGTGGAGTGGTCAACGGTGACTGCTTGGCCCTGGAGCCGCTTTTGGAAGGCTTCGCTGTATTTGCCGATGTCGTGGAGCAGACCGGCCAGCCGGGCCTGTTCCTCTGCCCCGAAGGCGGCTCCTAAGTCCTGGGCCAGGGCAGCTGTGCCCTGCAGATGTTCCAGGATGGTCTGGGCGCGAGTTTTGTCCTCAGTTTGGTGGGCAAGGAAGCGGGTATATGTCTGGGCCGATTGCATGAATACACATCCTTTCTAAATAGAATCAAGCATTCTTTTTTTTATAATAACATAGAAAAAGTACAATAGAAAGGATTTATATAAGATTTTTAGAGGGGAGAAACTCTGTTATATTTTTCAAGATTGATCTGTAAAATATAATGGGATTCTATATGTATTTAGATTTTCTGTTGAAAAGTTTTACCGATTTTCTGATTATCTTGGCACCACTTCGCAAATGTCGGAATTGCTTGGAATATCAAGCATTTCCGGCATTTTGCGTTTCGGAAGATACCCCGCATATCATGGCATATCGGAGCCTCATTTGGCGGTCAAAAGTAGTAAAACCGTAGTAGAAAACCGGCCTTACTACTAAGCCGCCAGCTTGTCCATCGCCGCCTTCGCAGAGGCGTAATCCGCATGAGCGTAATAGTTCAGCGTCATGGTGATGTTGGAATGGCCCATGATGTATTGCAGGTCTTTGGGGTTCATTCCAGCCTGGGCAAGCCGAGTGCAGAAAGTGTGTCGCATGGTATGGGGCGTGATGTTCGGCAGGGCCTCATCAGGCTTGTGGTGCTTGTTGTACTTCCTGACAAGCCCCTGGAACATGCTCTCGTAGCAGGACGCCGTTTTGGGAAGGCCGCTTTGGTTGAGGAACAGGAAGTTGGTGTAACCCCCGATATTGACCGGGGCGGCCTTGCCCCTGTTCTTCACAGCCCGCTTCAACGCCTGATAGACCTTCTCGCTCATGGGGATCTGCCGCACGCCATTCTTGGTCTTGGGCGCGTCCACATAGTAGCCGAGTTCGCTGTCCCGCAGAAGCTGGTGGTCCACATCGATCCGGCGGTTCTCAAAATCCAGGTCCACTGTCAGGCCGCACAGCTCGGAGACGCGGAGACCGGTCCCCAGCAGGACGATGATCTCATCGCAATACTTCCGGTAGACCGGGTCGCTGCCGGCGAAGGCCAGGAGGCGGTCCTCCTGTTCCTGGGTCAGCGCGACTTTTTCCTCCGTGTCATCCTCCAGGACCGTGTCCATAGCGAAGTTGAACGGGTTTTTTCGGATGCAGTCATCCTCAATCGCCGTGTAAAAGGTCGCTTTCAAAGACCGTTTCCAGTTGTTGATGGTCTTGTAGGCATAGCCCTTCTCGCTCATCCTGATGGCCCATTCCTTGGCGTCCGAGAGCTTTACCGTGTCAATGCTTCGGGAGCCCAGGGGGTCGCTTTTCAGAACGGACATCAGGTATTCCCGACCCTTCTCAGTGCTCCGCTTGACATTCTTCCGATGGCTGTTCTGCCGGGCATAAAGCTGGCAGACCGTCATCTTCTTGCCGATGGTGTCGATCCCATCATTTAGGTCTCGCAGGATCTCCTTGACCTTCTCACGGAGCGAGATGTCATCCCGCTTGCCCGTGGGGGTCTTGTCGGTGGGGACCAATTTCCAGGCATACACGAATTGAGTCTTTCCGCAGGCGTCCGTGTACTTGTAAGCGTATCTTCCGTCTTTTCTCTGGCTCTCTCCAGTTCTTAAAATTCGACCTTTGCTATCGCGTCTTTTCTCTGACATGATGTAAAGCTCCCTTCCATCGCTGGAATGAGCCTCGATACGCTATACATATTATACCGCGCCCTGGGCCCATTGTCAGCCGGCTTCGTCAAATAACCTCCAGCTCGTCGATGACTTTCTCAAACTGCTTGCGCTTGATCTGGAGGCGGTTGCCGTTCATAATGAGCCAGTTGGCGTCAGGGTTTTCCTCGGCTAACCTGCGGAGCTTCTTCTCCCCAATGCGAAAATATCTGGACGCCTCCTCAATGGAAAGCGTGTATTTTTGCCAGATAGGAATATCGTTCGTGTTCAAATACAACACCTCCTAATAATTTGCGCATCCCCTTTCAAGAGGACGGCGTTGCAAAGAATAAGAGGCAGAAAACGGATGGCCGCCGGCTGCGGCTCCACGGGAATTTCACCCCGGCCCATGCTGATGGGTGCGGCGCACGATGCTTTGCGGGCGTCCAATGCGCGAGTCTCATTATCTTGTCTGCGCGTCCTCGCCCACAGGCTGCCACACCTGTTTTGCGGCGCGGTGTTTATCGCTCGCCTGTTTGGTAGGGATCCCGTCCTGTGGACTTGCAACAGGGTCATGGCGCACCGGCCGACCGGCTCGGCACAGACAGATTGTATCCGTCTGCCTTATACTGCGCCGGAGGCCTCCCGCCGGGCTTTCTTTGTCAAGGAGCTTAACGGGGCACCGCGTGGAAAGGGGGAAAACACGCAGCACCCGGCCCTGGGTCAGTTCAGATCAAAGCCCAGGATGGAGATAATCAGCTTCGTTTCCAGCCGCCGGCGCAAATCTTCATCTACCTGGGGACGAGGAAAACCGTCAAGGTCATAGCTTGTCCTCGTAGACAGCGCGGCGATGTAGCCGGAATAGTGCCGGACTACCCGGTTCACCGCTTCGGGGTTGCCTCCGACAGCGGCGGCGATCACCGGATAAGGGATCAGCGACGCCCGCGTGCACGCAGATTTAATCATCCGCTTCACCTCCCATCAGCTCCTTCAGCAGCCGATAGGCTTTCTGCCTGCGGGTGTTGACCGTCCGGCGGGCCATGTTCATGTACTCGGCAATCTCGCGGTCTGCCATGTCCAGGAACCAGTACATCAGGAAGATGTCCCGGTTATCCTGGGGCAGGGCGTTCAGCGCCTCGGCCAGCCGGTCATCCTCGATTAGGATCACAGCCCCTCCCACAGGGAAGGCCGTGTACTCCCAGGAGTAGCGGTCATAAACCGCAAGCTGGGCCAATTCCTCCTCCGACAGTTCGCTGAACAGTGCCTCACACTTCTGGCGGCGGCTGATCTCACGATAGCCGTTGTACGCCTCGTATTTCAGCACCTTCTTGCAGTAGCTGTCAAAGGCGTGCTGCTTGTGCTCGTAGTGGCGGTCAGGTTTCAAGTTCTCACCTCCCTTCGTGCCGGGAGGCAGTTCTTTTCTTCCCCTTTCGCTCACTACTCGTTCAGCGGAGGTCCGTTTTGGCTTCGCTGCGGGGGGATTATGTGTAAATTTCTTGCCGCTCATAGATAAGCTCCTTTCGTTTCGTTCAGGCCAGTGGGTCGGAACGAAACGGGGCGGGGAGCGGCATCCCACACCCAGGCGCCGGCGCTCAAAAGAGCGGGAAGCAATATGGGTGAGCCCTGATATATAAAAAGCGAGCCACAGTTCACTTCTGAACTGCACCCCATTTGTTAGACAGTATGGTATACTGAAAACAAATGGGGTGTTTTATTGTGCCAAAAGGGAAGCCAAACAAGAGATATACACCGGAATTCAAGAAAATGGTAATCGA